>CBDUHU010000038.1:0-13143 GCA_965366725.1 uncultured Kangiellaceae bacterium | reverse complement strand
CTGTCGCTCCCGCTGTATGGTTGAGTAAATGACGTAAAGTGACTGGTTGATAGCGGGTCAGGGAGTTATCTGTGACTTTCCAGGATTTTAAGTAGTGATTAATATTATGATCAAGCTTGATTTTCTTTTGATCAACCAGAATTAAGGCGCCAAGAGCAGCAACTGGTTTGCTAATGGAGCCAGCCTGAAATAATGTTTCTGTGGTTACCCGGGTTGCCAAATTGATGTTAGCAATACCATAGCCCTTTGCCCATGCCAGCTTGCCGTCTCTGGCAACGGCAATACTGACACCCGGGACTTTGTAGTGAGCCATTCGTTGAATAATGCTTTGTGGTTTTGCTGGTTCTCCTTTGATGACTATTTTGGGGGTGATGTTATTTTCAATGAGTTCAATCTGGTTTGAAGATGCACCGGCGTTGGTGCTGAGACAGAGCAGTAAAACAGTCAAGCGGAGTCCATTGTTGATTATGAATGGAGGAGTGGTTGTAAACTGAGTCATAAAATTGTCCTGATTGGAGTTATATTGTAACTGCGTTGAATTGTTTAAGCTGCTGATAAGTATTGGTTAGCTATTAACGAAATAGACTGTGATGAGGGGTTATTTGCTTCTAATAGGTTGTGGTTTCGATTAAACCAGCCACTGATAACGAGATTAAAATTTGACATTGACTACTTGTATACGTAGTTTGTTAGTCGTTGGTTATTGATCGAGTTAAACTAATTAATATCTTCAGTTCAGAGGGAGGTATTCTTACCGGTAAATGTTATGCTCAATGTCTTTCACCTGTATAATTTGCCGAATAATTTGTGGTTTTCAGCTGGTTATTTTTGCCAGTGTTACCTGTAAGAGCCAGATGATATTGCAATCATCGTTGATGAGTATTAAGCGAGTAGTAAAGAATGAATGGGTACAACACAATAGTCCTCGTAGAAACAACCAACCATAACTTGTTGATAGTGGCTGAGTGGAGATAACCAGATGGATGTAACGCTAATTCTGGACGGACTGAATAAAGTTCAACGTGAGGCAGTGATGGCCACTGAGTCATCGTTATTAGTGCTGGCGGGTGCCGGTTCTGGAAAAACTCGGGTGTTGGTTCATCGAATAGCCTGGTTAATTGCCACTGAGAATATATCACCCCATGCGATCATGGCTGTGACTTTTACCAATAAAGCGGCTCATGAAATGCGTTCACGTGTTGAAGAGTTGATGGGACGTTCAACTTCAAGTATGTGGATTGGTACTTTTCATGGACTGGCTCATCGGTTATTAAGAGCGCACGCCAGAGATGCCGGACTGCCTGATACCTTTCAGATTTTAGACTCTGATGATCAACTCAGGGTAATCAAGCGGGTAATGAAAGAAATGAGCCTTGATGATACAGAGTGGCCACCCCGTCAGGCACAATGGTTTATTAACAAACAAAAAGATGAAGGTAAGCGACCTGAAGATATTCAACATAATGGAGAACTCTTCACCAGTATTCATACCAAAGTCTATTACCAATATCAGGAAGCCTGTAAAACAGGAGGGTTGGTTGATTTTGCAGAATTATTGCTGAGAGCTTTTGAAGTGATCAGAGATAATCAACATTTACGCGAGCATTACCAGGAACGTTTTAAACATCTATTAGTTGATGAGTTTCAGGATACCAATGGCATTCAATACGCATGGTTAAGATTAATGTCAGCTAAAGATTGTGGTATTTCTATTGTGGGTGATGATGATCAGTCAATTTATGGCTGGCGTGGTGCCAAAATTGAAAATATTCAACGTTTTGATCGTGAGTTTACTGATACCAAAACCATCAGGCTTGAACAAAACTATCGTTCAACGGGAGCTATATTAAAAGCTGCTAATGCGGTGATTGCCCATAATCAGGAAAGAATGGGCAAAAACCTGTGGACTGAAGGGAGTGATGGTGAACCAATTTCACTGTATGCCGCATTTAATGAACAGGAAGAAGCACGCTTTATTGCGGCTAGAATCACTGACTGGTTTAAAGATGGCAATGCTTACAGTGATTGTGCCATTCTTTATCGTTCCAATGCTCAGTCGAGGGTTCTGGAGGAGTTTCTATTACAACGGCAGATCCCTTATCGAATTTATGGTGGGCTAAAGTTTTTTGAACGTGCCGAAGTGAAAGACACGCTCGCATATTTGAGACTAATGTACAACCACCAGGATGATGCTGCTTTCGAGCGGGTTATCAATACACCCCCGAGAGGTTTAGGCCAAAAGTCGGTTGAAAAAATCCGAGAGCGCGCCCGTGATGATCAATCGACCCTTTGGGTTGCTGCCTGGCATCTGGCAGAAGAGCAAGTACTTACACCGAAGGCAACGTTAGCGTTAAGTGCCTTTTTAAGTCTGATTAAACGTGGTTTTGATGATTTTAGTGAGTTGCCTCTGGCTGAGCAAATTCAATTGACCATTGAAGCAGCCGATTTGATGGCTATGTATGCCAAGGAAAAAGGCGAGAAGGCACTGGCGAGAAAAGAAAATCTGGCAGAATTAGCAAGTGCGGCAAGAGAATTTGATGTTGATGATTATCCCGATTTAGCACCAATGACTGCATTTTTAGCTCACGCTTCACTGGAAGCTGGAGATAATCAGGCTGATCAATATGAAGACTGTGTTCAAATGATGACCTTGCATTCTGCCAAAGGGCTAGAATTTCCGCTGGTTTTTATTACCGGGATGGAAGAAAAGCTATTTCCCCATATGATGTCAATGGATGAACCCGATAAGCTGGAAGAAGAACGTCGTCTGGCATATGTGGGGATAACACGGGCAATGAAAAAACTATACTTACTTTATGCTGAAAAGCGTCGCTTGTGGGGGAAAGATACTTATCCTTCGGTGTCACGTTTTATAAAAGAGATCCCGGCTGAACTTAAGCAGGAAGTTCGTCTTAATACACAGATTACACAACCTGTGGTTAGTCAAAAAACTAAGAGTATTTCCCAGGCAAACGAGTGGGGGTTTACCCTTGGACAAATGGTTTCACACACAAAGTTTGGTAATGGCGTGATCTTAAACTTTGAAGGTGATGGTGATCGTACAGTGGCCCATATTAATTTTGAAAATGGCGAGTCAAAAAGGCTAATGTTAGCCTATGCAAAATTGACTGCTTGCTAGTTGATAGCTCCCGGGTGGCGGTATTAATATTACCTGAGGATAGATTTTGTATTTTAATCAATGAGTGATTTTCAAAGATTTATGATTTCTTCAGGCAAAAAAAAAGCCTCAAAGAAGACTTTGAGGCATATATTGGGCCAGCTTGGGGAAACCGGTTCCAATTCCCGCATTTATTAGGAGGGGTCGCGGGAGACGCACGTTGCGTCATATAGTAAGACACATCAACTAGCACTATCGTTTCATTTTTGTCTAATCTAAATGTAAGAAAATATTAACAGTGACACATTAACTCTCGGCAGGGTGCATAAACAAAGGGGTTCAGGTTTTAAAGTTAGCGACAACTGACTCTAATTTAGTGACATGTTCGGCCAACTTCTGACTCGCTGAGACAGATTCTCTAACATTCTTCTCTGTTACCGTTGAAATCTGGCTGATCGAGTTTAATCGGGCTTCAATTTCACTGGCTATCTCAGTTTGTTGCACTGATGCTTGCTCAGTTGCGCTATTTTGCTGGCTTATTTCGATCACCGCATGGGTGATCTGGCTGAGGGCATCTTCCAATTTTGCTGATTCTGCTATTGAGCGAAGTGCTTTGTCATCACTGCGACGCATAGCTTCTACCGCATTGCTCACTCCCTCCTGTAAACTGGTAATGGTAGTTTGAATTTCTTCGGTCGATTCATGTGTTCTTTTGGCTAATGAGCGAACTTCATCTGCTACCACTGCAAACCCACGCCCCTGATCACCTGCACGGGCTGCCTCAATTGCAGCATTGAGCGCCAGTAGGTTCGTTTGTTCCGCGATACTCTTAATCACTTCAAGTACTTGATTAATGCTATTGCTCTGCTGTGATAAGTTGTTAATAACTTCAACAGACAATTTAATTTCTTCGCCAAGTTCATCGGTTGCCTGCCTTGCGCCAGCAAGCGTCTGTTTACCCTGCTCTGTCTGCTGATTGGCCTGAGTAAGTGCTTGCATTACCTTTTGGCTATTTTCTGAAACTATAGAAACAGCAACCAATAAGTTATTAATTGCAGTGGTAATCGCCTGGGTGTCCTGAAGTTGCTCGTTAACCGCACTACCAGTTTGATTAGCCAGTTGTTCAACGTTATCACTTTGTTGAGCAACGCCCTGCGATGCATTTTGCACTGATTTAACCAGATCGTGAACATTTCTCGCCATTTGATTAAATGCTCTGATTGCATCAGCCAGTTCATCCCTTGTTTTAACAGTGGCACTGACTCTGGTGTCACCATCAGCCAGCTTTTGGGCAATTGAAGCGAGATTATTGGTGGTTAATGAGATTGAAAGACTCATACCAACAAATAAATAAATAACCGCAAACAAAACCATTGTTACTAACAAAGAAACACTAAAAATATTGGTTGAGTTTTGCTCAAGTCTCTTTTTCAGGCGTTTTTCAAGTTCTAAAGATAAGAGACGTTTACTGTCATAGAATTTCTTAAGCTGCGCTCCATAGTATTGATCTAGCTGCTGTGCATCCAGTTTGACTTCATCAGCCAGTAAAAACTGGTCTTCCAGAAATAGCATACTTTCTTCTATTAATTTGACCAATGTTTCTACATCTCTGGTTATTAATTGACGTAGTTGTGGGTCCAGACCTTCACTCAGGCTTGACAGGTTTTTAACCGTAATCAGGTTTGAAGCTGAATAATCATTTGCCAGACTGAGGCTATCAAAAGTACCCGAAGAGACTGCGTTTTCCCCTACTGCAAAAGAGGCTACCGCATAACTTTTGCTGAGCAGGTTGAGTGCTAGTTGGCGTTTTTCAGTCAATAACCTGGATAAAATAACGGTATCAACCTGAGGGTCATTGGTAAGCCCTTTGAGGTTAGCAACAGTCAAATAGAGACTGTTAAACTGTTTTATTGAAGCTTCTAGTTGCTCAAAACGGTCAATTGGAGTCCATTGGGGATTACCGAAACTGCTTGTTGTGTCGGCCAGACTGGTAGCGGTTTTACGGATGGCCTGATTGAGTGATTGGAGTTGGTGCTGGTCAAATAGTAAAGGATCGGCGAGTTTTTCAAGATTTGTGATAAATGACTGAATGCTTTGTGTCTGACTGGCAGGTGGAGATTGAGTTGAGCGCCACGACATGTCTTTTGCAATAATTGAAATCAGTTGGCTTTGTTGCCGGTCAAATTGTGAAAAGGCTTTTAACCCCAACAGTTCACTTTCGCTATGTTTTGAAAGTCGGTTGACTTCGCTAAAATAACTAACTGCTAGAATAAGCAGAGGAAGCAAGAAAAGTAACATAATGAGGGTAAACTTAAGGTTAAACCTCAGTTTATTCATTAATACCGTTGCTGGGAAAAATAGTTGTTTTAACATTTTCGCATTCAAATTACCGGTGCATAAGTAAACTATAGAACAAGTTACCTTGATTTACTGATTTTGCCTCGATATGCGACTAGTTCCCCTTATTTTTGGTGAAATAGTCGCTAAATGTAATGTTTAACCACTATTTTTCTATTTTGAAGGTGCCTGTGCGTATATTTTACGAGCGGGGTTATACATCACCCATGAAGCCAGGACATATTTATCATTTGATACTGGAACACAGCCACGATGAGTATGCGTGAATCCACAAGGAGCCAGAACCAGGCTTCCCTGAGCAGGTTTTACCTTCGCCTGTTGAAAAAAGAACTCAGTTTCACCCCCTTCTTCTACATCATTGAGGTAGATTAACCAAAGGAGTACGCGGTGAAGTGAGCGCTGTTTTGAGTCATTTGGGTGTGGGTAGTGCTCCGAATGCCAGTGGTGATAACCGCCGCTGCCTTTGGTATATCGCTGCATATTAATATCATCAAGTCGGTAAATTGTGCGTACCAGCTGTTCAAGCTGCTCGTCACCGATTTGGCCAATATCTTCATGAGTGATTGTTCTTGGTTTTCCTGTTTTTTGATCGAGAATGGACGGAGATATGGCTCCCGTTAGAATAAAAGGGTACATCCGGGCATATTGTACCGTCGCATTAATAATTAATTGGGAAATATTTTCGCGCTCCTGTTTCCAGTCACTAGAGGCTGAGAGGTAGAGATCCATGCTGTCTTTTTTAGACTTATCTACTCCAGCACCGGTTCGCCCGGCCTTTTTCTGCTTGCTTTTTTCAAACTTATTAATGAGGTGCTGGCAATAGTCAGGGGTGAGTGCCTGCTTAAATTCTATGATGAAGTTTTGCATTCTATTTCTCGTTATTCTTATTAATTACTTTTGATTATCTTTTGAGTGATTAAACATTTCAAGTATTACTATTTTACAAGCATAATTAGTAGCAACTAAAATAGGTTAAATATGGCACGTTTTTTAGTTTCAATAGTCAAATTTTTAATCGTCAAGGATTAAAGGAGTAGTGATAATGTTTGCAATTCTGGTAAAACTGGTCAAAGCACTCAATTCAGAACAATCCCCCAGACAGATTGCGGCAGCAGTATCGCTTGCTGCGATTGTTGGGTTAACCCCGTTATTATCACTGCAGAATATTATCATTTTTTTATGTGTGCTTTGTCTGCGAGTCAACCTGACAATGTTTCTGGTTAGCTGGCCTCTTTTTACTATTTTTGGACTAATGCTTGAGCCATTGGCCGAAATGATTGGCACCAGCTTGCTGCAAATGCCCGCTCTGATTGTCCTCTGGGAGGGGTTGTACAACACCTTGATTGGTCGTTGGAGCAATTTCTATTACGCTAATGTCCTTGGATCGTTAATCATTGCGCTAGTAGTCGCTGTGTTTGCATTTCCTCTGATGGTCAAGTTTGTTACCCAATATCGAGAAAAATGGATTCAGAAATTTGAACAATATCATATTGTTAAGATGTTACAGGCCTCTAAATTCTGGCAACTCTACCAGGCATAAGCAGGGTTAATTACAGCTACTTAATTAAAGGATCTTATATTATGAAAATAATTCGCTGGTGGGGAGTTGTGGCATTTGTTGTGTTGCTAGTACTCAGTTTACTCAGTTGGTATTTGTTAGCGCCTATTGTAATTGCAAGTAGCATTGAGGAGTTGGGGAGCGAGTCACTTGGTGCAAAAGTCGAAGTTAAGCAGGTAGAACTCTCTTTGTTTCCCGTTGCAGTCAATATTTCAGCCTTGCAAGCAGCAGATCCTGAACAACCGATGAAAAATATTTTTGAATCGGAGAGCATTAAGTTCTCGCTGGATGTTGGTGCCTTGTTGTGGAAAAAAATTATTATTGAGGAATTAACCATATCCGGGGTGAAAAGTGGCACAGCGCGGACAACCAGTGGAGCGTTGCCGGGTGGAAGAAAGTCAGGTCAGTTGATAGAGAAAGTAATGGCGTTAGAGATCCCTGATGTTAATGATATTGATGTGGATAAGTTAGTTGAAGAGGCCGATCTGGTTACTCCTAAGAGAATTGAAACCTTAACAAAAACTCAGCAAAGGCTTAGAAGTGAATGGCAACAAGCATTAAACAAAGAGGATTTTGATAAGCGAATTGAGGAAATTAAACTCGAATATGAAAGGTTATCCCAACGCGCCCGTGATAATAAACTGAATTTATTAAAAGATCGGAAAAAGTGGAAAAAACTCAAAAAGCTGATTGATGCAGAGCGTCAACAGATTGCCCAATTGTCAACCAAAGTAAAGCAGGATAAAGCCTTGTTGAAAAATGAGATTGAGGCGGTTAAGCGTGGTCCGAAAGACGATCTTCAACGAGTTATGCAACGTTTTGGTCTGGGGAATGGAATAGCTGGATTGGTTGATCAATATCTTGGCCCTCAATATACTCCCTGGATTACCAGAGCATTAACACTGATTAATAGCGTTAATGTTAACAGTGGAGATACAGAGTCTGACGGAGCTGAGTCTGTATTACAGGTTGGCCAACGAGTTTATTTTGATGATCACCAGGTTTTTCCGGAGGTTTTGATCAAAAAACTAATTCTTGCCGGAAGTGATGATGATTGGCGTTTAGACGGGAAAGGAATTGATTTAGGTTATTTGCCCTGGTTAACAGGCAATCCAGCCAGGCTTAACATTCAACTTGAAGGAGCAAAGCAGGCAAGTTTGAAAGTGCATAGCGATTGGCCCTCTGATAAACAAATGAAAACCTCAATTGATACATCAATTGAGCGCTGGCCAGTCAGCGCGATGCCGCTAATGGAAACTCAGGAAGGTGCGTGGATACTAGATTCTGGTGTATTGAGTGCTTCAATCAGAGGAGAGATTACTATGCAAGCAATTGACTTGCGAGCCACCTTTAGCGTAAGCAAGCCCCAAGTTAATATTCCTGAAAATATTGCCGACTGGCAAAAGTCTCTTGCCAACAGTATTTCTGCGGAATCGAAAATTGACTTTGAAATGGTCGCAACAGGTCCTATTGAGCAGCCAAAAATATCTTTGACTTCTAATATCGAAAAGCTATTTCAGCAGGCTATTGGCGAAAAAGTTAAACAAAAAGCGAGTCAAATGACTGGCAAAATACAACAGTCAATTGACCAACAGATTGGCGACATCACTAACCTTGATAATTTGAGTGGTGATTTACAACAGTGGCAGTCACAGCTAGGCGGCAATGATCAATTACTCAAAGATTTGTTAGGAAAATTGAGTTTATAGCTGGTGTTCAGGAGTGATTGAGTCGCAAAGTGTTCTTATGATGACAACATTTTGCGAAGGTTAGCCATACTGGATTTACCTTTTTCTCGTTTCTCATCGTCAGAAATCTGTAATCGATCTTCTTCCCAGTCGAGATCCTCCTGAGGCATTTCATCGAGAAAACGGCTGGGAACTGAATTGACCATTTCGCCATAACGCTGTCTTTGTTTGGCAACCATTACCGCCAGAGTTTCTCTTGCTCTGGTGATACCAACATAGGCAAGCCGTCTTTCTTCTTCTACATTGTCTTCTTCAATACTGGATTTATGGGGGAGTAATTCTTCCTCCATTCCAACTAAAAAAACATGTGGAAACTCAAGACCTTTGGAAGCATGCAGGGTCATTAACTGAACTTCATTGTGTTCTTCGTCGTCTTCATTGTTGCGATCAAGCATTTCACGTAAACAGATTTTACTAACCGTTGTCGCAAAAGGATCATCAGCGGTCGCATTATCTTCAAGACCCTTTTCAATCCACTTGAGCAGTTCAGACACATTACTCCAGCGAAATTCTGCAGCTTTAGGTGAACTTGAAGTTTCAAACAGATAGCCATGGTAACCAATATAAGCTAATAGCTCATTGAGCACCGCCATGGTGTCACCGCGTTTTAAGTTGTCACTGGCACGGGCAATAATTTCGCCAAACTTTCGCACGGCTCTTAAGCCTTTACCAGTGAGATGTTCTTCCAGTCCAAACTCAAAAATAGCAGCGAACATTCCAATATGACGTTCATTGGCGTAGTTACCCAGTTTCTCCAGTGTACCGGCGCCAATTTCTCTTCTTGGAACATTAGATATACGAATAAAAGCATTATCATCATCGGGGTTGATTAATAACTTCAGATAAGCCATTACGTCTTTTACTTCGGCGCGGGCAAAAAAGGAAGTATTGCCGCTAACCTTGTAAGGAACCTGCTTTATTACCAGCGCTCTTTCAAGCAATCTGGATTGATGATTGCCGCGATATAAAATTGCAAAGTCACTGTATTTAATATTCTCTTTAATACGTCGGGCAAGAATTTCATTGACGACTCGTTCGGCTTCGTGATCATCATTTTTAACTGATAAAACCCGGATCGGCTCACCGTAATGTTTATCTGACCATAGACTTTTGTCAAAGATATGGGGGTTATTAGCAATTAACACATTCGCTGCTTTTAAGATTCGACCGCAGGAACGATAGTTTTGCTCTAGTTTTACTACTTTCAGGTTAGGAAAATCATGTTGTAATAATTCCAGATTTTTCGGCTGTGCACCCCGCCAGGAGTAAATCGACTGGTCATCATCGCCAACAACAGTAAAGCTTCCCAGCTTACCTGTTAATAGTTTTACTAATTCATATTGACTGGTATTAGTATCCTGATATTCATCGACCAGTAGATAGCGGATTTTGTTATGCCATCTGGTACGCACCGCATCATTGTCTCTAAGCAAAAGTGTTGGCACCAGAATCAGATCGTCAAAATCGACCGCATTAAACGCTTTCAGGCTTCTGGTGTACGCCTGATATAGTTGAGCCATCAGTAATTCGTCATTATCTTTGGCTTTTGCAATCGCTTCCGTTGGCTGCATCAGGTCATTTTTCCAGCTTGAAATGCGGTTCAGTATTGCCAGCATTTCGCTCTTATCGGCATCGACATCTTTTTTACAGAGTTCCCGCATTAAGGCGAGGGAGTCCTGATCGTCAAAAATAGTAAAGTTCTGCCGAATACCTAATGCCCGATATTCCTTACGAATAATATTTAGTCCCAGATTATGAAAGGTAGAAACAATAAGTCCTTTAGAATTAGCTTCTCCCAACAGTTTGGAGACTCGTGCTTTCATTTCTTTGGCTGCCTTATTAGTAAAGGTAACCGCAGCTATCTGGTTGGCCCGATAGCCACACTGAGTAACCAGGTGGACTATTTTTTGAGTGATGACAGCTGTTTTTCCACTACCAGCACCTGCTAGCACCAATAAAGGTGAGACTGTTTGTTTAACCGCCAGGCTTTGATTTTCATTTAAACGGACAACTGACAAAGGAAAGCACTTAAATTAGATAGGTAAAATGAAATTATAAGTGGTTGAGAGTTGTTATTCCATCTAATCTGTCCCTGTTGATGGCTCAAAAAAGGGCGGGATTGGCGTTTACTATGACAGCTGGTTATTTAAACCTTAGTTCTCAAAGAGTTAGTTATGCTGAGGATGATTAAAAGGGCGCTGTTTGATTGTGAGAATCACTTTCTACATTGATTAAAAACCTGATTATTCTCTACATATCTGATGTTGGCTGGTGTCGCTTAATTCAGTATGTTAGCCTTGGCGGTTTATCAATAACTGTCATTGCATTTGCCGTGACTGAAGAGGCACAGTTGATTTCTATACGCCAAATGCAAATAGATGATATTGATCCAATCGTTGGGATCATTGAATGTCATGATGAAGATGATGGAGAAGAGGCACTAAGGACTTACCGCGAGGATGGTGTCGCAGGACATTATGTCGCTTTGCTTGACGATCAACTGATAGGTGTTTCCGGGGCAATAGAGCTAGCTGATTGTGATCGGAGCTTCCAGCTCTCATGGACTTATATGGACAAAAGCTTTTGCAACAGAGGTTATGGAAGACAGTTGGTTCAACATGTTCTTGATGAGTTAAGGCGCTATAACGCACGTAAAGTTTTTATTTATGTTAGTGACTATAAAGATGAGGACGGGGTTGAGATTTATGCAGGCGCTATGCATCTATACCTGTCATTAGATTTCACCCTTGAGTTAAAAATTGAAAATTATTATGACTTAGGTGAATCACTGAGTGTTCTGGGTTTAATGTTGGAAGATCAGCAATTTGACTCGTTACCAGTTAAACCTGAGTCGCCTAAAGTCAAATTTAACAATTTGATTCATATAGCAGAAACAGAGTCTGCTTATAGTTTTGGTTGGAGTCCAAAGCGATTTGGTAAAACTTTTACTAGTAGAGATATTGAAATAGGGCTTGATGCGGCTCAAAATGAAGGAGCGAGCCTTGTATTGATTAGCTTTCCTTCAAATTACGACAATATCGAGCAGCCAGTGTTAAATGTTGGATTTCAAGTTGCAGGCCAACTTAAAGATTACTACGAAAATGGCGTTGACGAAAATCATTATATTTTTTCGTTTATTCCGGTAGCCAATGAAAACGCCAGGTTACCTGGCAAGATTTAATCAGTCATATTTATCCAATAGCAATTAGTCAATAATGATTAATTACGGTACTAATATCAGGGAATTTATAATGAACAAACTAAAACTTAGCTTATTTTCAGGGTTATTGACAATTGTCTGTCTTATAACTGCTTGTTCGTCCAGAACGCCAAATGTCGATCTGGATCGAGTCCTTGAGGTAACTGCTGCCACACTAGATCGCTTTCAGCTTGAACTTGGAAAGACTAGTGAACTAAGTGATGGAAGTGATTCTAATACTGCTGAAAGTATGAGCCGGTTTGCTCAGCAATTACAAACGGACTTAAATACAATCAACCCTCAGTTACACCCAAAACCTATTGGGATCAATCTTAAAGAAGATGGTTCAATTCAAGGCTATAGCGATGTGAATAACAATTCAATGAGGGATAGTG
This sequence comes from uncultured Kangiellaceae bacterium, assembly GCA_965366725.1. GTDB lineage: Bacteria > Pseudomonadota > Gammaproteobacteria > Enterobacterales > Kangiellaceae > Aliikangiella. The sequence goes on along the minus strand of CBDUHU010000038.1, from coordinate 767 downwards.
GAGAAAAAGAGCTTTTTCTTGTTGAAGTCGATGCAGAAAAAAATCGCCTGATAGCATCGCACGGAGAATATGTGCGAGATCATAGTTTTAGTGGTTCAGGGTTACTAACCGGTTTACTGATTGGACATTTGTTAAGTCGCCAAAGAAGTGCCGGTGTGAATCCTCGCACATTAAGCAGTAAGCAGGCTATGAGTAAAACTTCTTATCGTAGTGCGCGTTCACGTTCTGGTTCAGGTAGTCATTCGAGAGGTAAATAATCTTCTCTACAATAATTATTCTGCTTTAAATTAGTTCGTCTTAAGCATTTATACTGGGGTTAATTGTTTTCGCTGGATTGACCCCAGTCGTTATTCCTAAAATATTATTTTCTGGTCTGGGTAACCGATCAGTCTTCAGGTAATTTCATGTCGCAACCAGTACCATCACCAAACCTATCTAAACAACAAAGTGCGATACTGCTAATTTCGATTTTGATTGTTGCATTATGCGGTATAACTTATGAGCTAATTATTGGCACTGTTTCTTCTTATCTGCTGGGTAATAGTGTCTATCAATTTTCATTGACCATTGGCTTTTTTATGTTTGCAATGGGGGTGGGATCTTATTTATCCAAGTTGCTTGATGACCAATTATTGAGGAACTTTATTGTAATTGAAATATTGATAGCGATGATTGGAGGGGCTGCAAGTTTGTTATTGTTTATGGCTTTCCCATTGGTCCACGCTCTTTATACCAGTGTCATGTATGCATTGATTTTAATCATTGGT
>CBDUHU010000037.1:0-13239 GCA_965366725.1 uncultured Kangiellaceae bacterium | reverse complement strand
GGAGAAGCACTAATAAAAGTTGTTGGCGAAGTCGGCACAGGAAAAACAATGTTATGTCGACTACTACTTAATCAACTTGAAAACAATCGTTTTGTCGCTTATATACCTTATCCAAAATTAACCACTAAAGAGCTTAAATTTTCACTAGCGAAAGAATTAGGTTTGCGGATTAGTGCAAACAGTAGAGAAGATCAACTAACTCAAAGAATTCAAACCCGCTTATTGAAAATCAACAAATCAAAAGGTCCTGTTGTATTACTTATCGATGAAGCGCAACTTATCGATGAAGAAGGATTAGAGCTTTTACGTTTGTTCACTAACCTTGAAACTGAACATCAAAAACTTATTCAGATTGTTCTTTTTGGACAGCCAGAACTGGATAAACTGCTTGCCAAAAAATCACTTAGACAAATTAAGCAAAGAATCGTATTTAGTTATCAACTAAAGCCGCTTAATCGCCAGCAAATATACGCTTATGTAAAATTACGTTTAAGTATTGTAAGCAATGCACAAAACACCAGCTTTGGATGGTTTGCTAACTGGATTTTATGTTTCTACTCTAAAGGTATTCCAAGATTGGTTAATATTTTATGCCACAAAGCATTGTTACTAAGTTATGGTCAACAAAAACAATCTATCAGTGTTGCTAATTTGATCCGCTCAGCAAAAGATACTGAATCTATCAGTACCAAAATACAAGATAACCTTAAGCTGGTAATATTGTTGACAACATTACTTGGTAGTAGCTCTGCAATGGCGTTGTGGAAACTGCTATGAGTGTTGTTAACCAAATGTTAAAAGACTTACAGGGTGCACCAAAATCTCCCAATCAGCTTCCATTCCAAAAAGCCGTACCCGAAAAAAAAACAGGAAGGTTATTATTGCCAGGACTGGCTATCATTATTGCTCTTTTATATGTCTTTTACCTGTTTGCTTTTTCTGACGGACAGAAAAATCAAGCTGAACACGATATTATGGAAAATAGTAATGTAACGACTCCTTTGGTTAATGATGAAGAAACAATAGTAGTTGAAGCAACAATACCAGTGTCTAGTAATCCAGAAATAGAAAGTAACATTCCCGTTAGTGACAAAGTTAAAATAGCAATTACTGAGCTGACAGAAAATAAAAAATCATTAGAAGAAAACCAAAAGCAATCAAAGGCACAGATTACAACTGATACCAATAAGCTAAAAACACCCAGCATAACAACCCAACAACCTGAAAAATTGAGTAGCCTCGATGTAAAAAAAACCGAAGTTAGCAATAAAGTCACTAACATAGCTAAAACACAGGAAAGAAATAATAGTCAACCTGTTATTAGTAAAACTAACAATAAAGAAATCATTAAGACTCAATCATCTGCTACAACTCTCAACAAAAAACTTAAAGTCATCGAGAATAATTCGAAAATATTTGGTGTACAAACAACATCTGAGTCATTACAAAATCTATTAGCAGAAAATTCCGACTTCCATAAAGCACGTCTTTTTTTAATTAAATATTTATGGAAACAAAATAGTAATAAAACTGCATTAGAACTCGATAAAGCAGTTAGCTTATTTCCTAACCAAAAAACATTCAGATTGGCAGCAGCCAAATATTATTTTCAAAATAAAAATTATGAAAAGTCGGAATCTTTACTATCAGAAATTGATGTTAGCAACCGTAATTCTATCGAGTTAGTAAGAATGAGAGCGATACTCAGGCAAAGACAGAACAAACATAACCAGGCTATCTCAGACTATATCGCTATTTTAAAACATTTGCCGAATAACGGAGGGATTTATATCGCTCTTGGAATATCGATGGAAAGTGTTAATAAAAAACACGAAGCATTATTGAGTTTCAAAAAGGCACTCGACGATAAAACACTTTCAATAAAACAGATTAGGTTTATTAATCAGAAAATCAATTTTTTACAAGGTTAATTCATGTTATTAAAAAAAGTCCGTTTGGGTGATCTGCTTGTAGAAAAAAAGGTGATTACCGAAAAACAACTGGATGACGCACTCAAAGAGCAAAAAACTAACCGGCAACGTCTTGGTAAGTTATTAGTTAGTCTTGGATATGTAGACGAAAAACAGTTGTTAATATTATTAGCAGAACAACTACAAATTGAGTTTATCGATCTTGTCCGTTTCAAAATAAATACCTCCGTTATTAAAAATTTAAATGAAATGAGTGCAAGGCGGTTAAGAGCTTTAGTTATCGATGAAAAGGATGGCTATTTTTTAGTTGTGATGGCTGATCCAACTGATCTTGATAAATACGATCAACTTCAAGAAAAATTATCAAAACCAACTAAACTCTGCGTCGCTATTGAATCGGAAATCCTGGCAAATATTGATAACCTTTATCAGGGAACCAGTGAAATATCATCCCTTGCTGAAGAACTTGAAGACAATTTAGGCGATGAAAGCTTTGATCTTCCTGGACTAAATGAAAACGTATCTAATGAAGAGGCGCCAGTAGCAAAGCTATTGCAAAGTATTTTTGACCAGGCAATGCAAATGAAAGCCTCTGATATTCATATAGAACCAGATGCAAAAGTTTTAAGAGTTAGAATGCGTGTAGACGGACAACTACAAGAACAGATAATTAAGGAAACCAGAATTGTTCCGGCGTTGGTTTTAAGATTAAAGTTGATGTGTGGACTTGATATCTCAGAGAAAAGGAAACCTCAGGATGGTAGATTTCGAATTAGAGCCAGAGGACATGAAGTTGATATAAGACTGTCAACTATGCCAATACAACATGGTGAATCAGTTGTAATGCGTTTACTCGATCAAAGTTCCGGTTTGCTAAAACTTGATCAAACTGGAATTGAACCAAAAATTTTGCGGGAAATTAGAAAACTACTCGCTTACCCTCATGGATTAATTTTAGTAACTGGACCAACAGGAAGTGGTAAAACAACCACTCTTTACGCTGCTTTATCTGAACTTAACTCTCCAGAAAAGAAAATTATAACGATTGAAGATCCAGTTGAGTATAAGCTCTCAAGAGTTAATCAAGTTCAGGTAAACCCAAAAATAGAATTAACATTTGCCCGAGTACTACGTTCTGTCTTGCGTCAAGATCCGGATATTGTGTTGGTTGGAGAAATGAGAGATCAGGAAACAGCTGAAATTGCATTGCGGGCAGCGGTAACCGGTCATCTTGTTTTATCAACTCTACACACAAACGATACTTTATCTGCTGCAATTCGATTATCAGATATGGGTGCTGAGCCTTATCTACTGGCAAGTGGCTTACGCGGGGTTATCGCACAAAGATTGGTCCGACGGATCTGTTCCTATTGTAGCGAAACCTATCACCCTGATGATGCTGAACAAGCCTGGTTAAAGAAAGAAAGTAAACAGGTAACAAATGAAACTTTGTGGAAAAAAGGAAAAGGTTGTACTCAATGCCATAATAGCGGATATAGAGGTCGAGCGGCGATTTTTGAAATATTGCTGCCGAACCAGGCAATGTTAGAGGCAATCAGGGTAAAAGATTATGGATTATTTTCTAAGCTGGCAAGAGAGTCTGATTTTTTTACTCCGCTCAGCATTTCAGCGATTAGTCTGGCATTAGACGGAATAACCACTGTTGAAGAAGTACTTCGAGTATGCGAGTCAATAGAAGGCGTGGAGGAATAATTTGGCTACTTTTCAATACGTCGCAAAGAACTCTTTTGGTGAAGCTTCAAATGGAAAAATGGAAGCTGATAGTCAGGAAGCTGTTGCCGAAAGGTTAATGTCGCGGGGGACTATACCAGTATCGATAGTTGAAAATAAGGAGCAAAAAAACCTTGCCGACTCAGATATTAGTAAACTATTAAAACCAACCCGAGTTAAAACGATTGATCTGGTAATGTTTAGTCGCCAAATGTATAGTTTAACAAAAGCAGGGATCCCCTTAACACGCGCTATTAGTGGATTATTGGAAACCACAAACTCACGTGTATTAAAAGAAGCATTAGAAGGTGTTTATACCGATCTCAATGCAGGTACAAATCTGGCTACCGCTTTCTCGCGCCATTCAAAAATATTTACTTCTCTTTATATCAGTCTAATTCATGTTGGTGAAAATACAGGTAGACTGGAAGAGTCGTTTAACCAAATTTCCCGTTATCTCGAACTTGAAGAGAAAACCAGGCAAAGAATTAAAAGCGCAACGCGATATCCAATGTTTGTTTCTCTGGCAATTGTGGCAGCCGTAGTTATTATTAATATTTTTGTCATGCCTCAATTTACTAAATTATTTGAAGCTTTTGATGCTGGAGAATTACCTTTACCCACCCGAATATTAATGGCAACCAGTACTTTTTTTATTGAATATTGGCCTTACTTACTGATCGGAACTTTTTTAGTTATTTTTGCATTTGTTAAATATATAAAAACAGATATAGGGAAACTCTGGTGGGATCAACTTAAACTAAAATTCCCTATTATTGGCGATATTATTTACCGCGCCTTATTGGCCAGATTTTCTCGCACTTTTAGTATGATGATACGTTCTGGCGTACCTTTAATTAATGCTCTTAACATTGTTGCAGAAGTTGTTGATAATGATTGGGTATCCAAGCATGTACATTCAATGCGAGATGGAGTTGAAAAAGGGGAGTCAATTCTAGTTGTGGCAACTAGAACAGAACTTTTTTCTCCTTTAGTTTTACAAATGATTTCAGTTGGAGAGGAAACAGGACAGCTAGACGAAATGCTAGAACAAGTAGCCAGTTTTTATGAGGAACAGGTTGATTATGACTTGAAAAAGCTTTCAGATTATATTGAGCCGATTCTAATTGTATTTATTGGAGCTATCGTGCTTGTTCTAATGCTTGCAATTTATCTTCCTATGTGGGAATTAACATCGGCTGCTAGAAATGGCTAGTGCTTTAACCGCAACAAGTTTACGCACCAGTTTTCTTTATTTATTTATGATAGCTGGCATCGCCATCGGCGCAGTTTATTTAATGGTATTTAAAGACAAAGGAATAATGAATAGCTTTTATCATAAAGCTTTCAGTCTAAACTATGCAGCGTTTCAAAATGGGATCTATCTGGCAAGAGTAAAATTTATTGCCAATAGCCATCAAATTTCAAAAATTGATCGATGGAAAGAAAGTAACAAAGGGGTTACAACCGGACTAGATTATAATGCTCAGGGAAATCCAATTGGTACAGATATTATTGATAATCTGCAACAGACACCGGTAAATGTCACTCAGTGTCAACAGATCTGGGAGTTTGTATTAGGACCATTAAAACCGGAACTTTTTTTATCTCATAAAGAAATAATTAAATTTAAAAAACAATCAAAAACCCAAATATATGGTGATCTTTACTGGGTAGAAATTTCACCTGAGAAAAGTTGTATTATTCAATCGACGAACACAACCGGAATGATTATCAAATACGATACTTTGTCAGGAAAAGTTAATTTAATAAGCCTTTCCACTAAATTAGGTGAAAAAATTAAGTTTATCGACTAAACTGGAAAATATTACAATAAAAAACTAATCGAAGCGAAAAATGAGGAATACACCGTGAAAAGTAGTCTATCTAAAAATCAAGGCTTTACCTTAATCGAACTAATTGTCGTTATTGTTATTCTTGGCATTATGGCAGCGATTGCCGGTCCAAAATTTGTTGATCTTCAAACCGACGCCAGGATCTCAGTAATCAAAGGAGTCGAAGGATCGCTCAGAAGTGCGGCTACACTTGTTTATTCAAAAGCGCTTATCGAAGGCAAGGAAAAATCTGCAACTGAAACAGTTACAGTTAGTGGATCAACGGTAACTATCGCCTATGGTTACCCAACCGCTAATGCTGCTGGTATTGGTGTTGCCGTTGATACATCTGGTGATATAACTCATGACGGAAGTGGCGGGTATAGCTTAAGAACTAATTGTTCTGTCAGTTATACAGCTGCAACAAGCGCAGTAGTACCAGCCGTAGTTGCAGCGCCAGTTACTACTGGTTGTTAATAAAAGTCACCTATCTTGAAAATTTGTCTAAAGCCGCCAATGCACAGGGCGGCTTTTACTTTATTAGAATTGATTATCGTGGTTGTAATTCTGGGAATTATAGCGGCGTATGTTCAAAGTCGCTTCAGCTCTTCTGACTCCTATCAACAAGATAGCGTTGTAGAACAAATAATTTCTGCTGGTCAACTTACTCAACAACTTAGTATGAATGATTCAGCAAGAAGTTTTTCTCTGCAAATTCAAGCACATCAGATAAACTTGCTCGTAGACGGTGCTCCCTTTACTGCTTCAATAATGAATTTTCCATTAAATTTTGGCTCAAAAGTCACTCTGTCTCCAATTACCAATATCAGTTTTGATAATTTAGGGAGTACATCAGGACAAACAGTGAATGTTCAAATAGGTACAACCGAGCAAATATGCTTTGAAGTGAGCGGGTATATTCACCAATGTTAACTAACCGGGTTTATTTCACTACTCATAGAGGCTACTCATTAATAGAGCTTATTATCACAATTGTTGTTACCAGCATAGTAATGGTGATTTTTTTCTCTATTTTCGGCAAAAACCAACTTCAATCAACTTCTCCTGTAATTCAGGTTAAAGCAGCACAGCTAGGCCAGGCCTACCTGGAAGAAATTAGTTTAAAAGCTTACGATGAAAACTCGCCTGTTGGTAACGCCCGGCGCTGTAATTCAGGCGTGCCAGCACCAAGTTGCAGTGGTGCACCACTTGGCAGTGACTCTGAAACTCGCATACAGTTTGATGATGTTGACGATTATAATGGACTATCTGAATCTCCTCCAAGAGACGCTTTCAACCAGATCCGTACCGGCTTTAGCAGTTTTTCAGTGAATATTTCGGTTACTTATGCGGGAACAGATTTTTCTTTACCGCTTCAAAGTTTAAAAAAAATAGAAGTAACAGTTACCCCACCTGAAGCAGAAGGCGGGTTATATGTATTTACTCAGTACAGGGGGAATTTTTGAAAAATATCTCCTTGAAAAAACGCCAATCAGCATTTAGTTTAATCGAGCTGATTATCGTTATAATCATTATTGGTATATTAGCGGTATCACTCAGTAATATCACTCGAAATGCTGTTTATAGTTATATTGATGGTAAAGATAGAAACAGACAAAGCCAATCAGGAAAATGGGTAGCTGAACGGATTTCCCGAGAGATCCGCGAAGCATTACCACAAAGTGTTCGAACAGGGGATAGCGGCGGGATTCACTGTGTTGAGTTTATGAATATCATCAATGCTTCCAGCTACATTAATTTACCCGCAAGTGGAAATATCACTACTATAAATGCTGCAGGCTTTGACTTATCCACAACTGCCGCCACACTGATTGCTATCATGCCGTTAAATGCTACAACTTTATATGGTGCAACAGGAACTCTGGGGAATGTTGCTAGCATTGCAGCTGCCGGAAGCCAGGTTGTGATAACCTTAACAGCACCGACTAATTTCAATCGTCGCTCACCACTTGATCGATTTTATTTACTTTCTTCCCCTGTTTCATTTTGTCTGAATAACAATAATGGCCAGATAACCCGTCACACAGGCTACTCATTAGCTGGCGGTCAACAATTTCCACCAACCGCCGGTAGTAGCCAGTTATTTGAAGAGAATTTTTCTGCAAATGGAAATGTATTTAACTATCAGCCAGGTACATTAAGCCGTGCAGGTTTATTACAGATGAATTTTCGCCTGCAAAATAGAAACAGAGGGTTAACTGGCGGAGAAGAAGCATTTGAAATATTTCACGAGGTACATATAAGAAATGTCCCGTAGATTATTAGCGAGATGCCGCCAGAATAAGCCAGCGCTAGCTAAGCAGGCAGGGATTAGTATGGCATTTTTGCTTTTTGCAATTATTATTATGAGTTTATTGGCTGCCGGATTAATGCGGTTAAATTCACAATCGACAACAGCAAATACACAGCAAGTGATTTCTACTCGTGCTTTTGAAGATCGCCTAGATACCATTGAGAATGTTAGACAAGCAATGGCTTTGTTTCCGGTATCAGGTGTAGGTGCCTGCGCAAATCAAATTTATAACTTTTCCACCACCAATGGTTTAAGTGGTTGTACCGCAACGACCTCATGCACTAACACTACCATTAATGGTGTAAATTATTATCAGGTAAACAGTGTTGGCCAATGCAACGCAGGTCAACCACTTCAAGCAACCAGAACTATACAAGTCAGGTTGAAAGATATCCGACCTTAATCTTAAATAGCTGTCTGCAAATAAAATCAGTGTGGTATTAATATTGAATCAATTAATCAATTGTTGTTGTGGTTCCAGTCAATCTTACACCGACTGCTGTCATCCTTTTATTAAACAACAGCAAAAACCAACAACTGCTGAGCAGCTGATGCGTTCTCGTTATAGTGCGTACTGCCATAACGAAGCTCAATATCTCTTTTCCACCCACCAGTCAGAAAACCTGAAACTTGCAGATATCCAGCAGACTATTGATCAGACTCAATGGCTTGGTTTAACCATCGTTCATAGCAAACAAGGGACAAAGTATGACGCTGTTGGCTGGGTTGAATTTATTGCATTCTATCAGGACGACGGGATTAAGCAGTTACACGAAAACTCATATTTTACCAAAAGCGGTGAGCAATGGTTATATATTAGTGGTGATCAGTTACCACCGGTTAAACTAAAAAGAAATGATCCCTGTTTTTGCGCAAGCGGTAAGAAATACAAGAAATGCCACGGCATTTAATCACTATTTGCTGGTTTCTCGATATATTCGCTTTATTTTATTAACAAAATATAACCCTCATCCATCCAAACCATAGGATCACTAACTCATGATTGATATAATTGGCTAATTATTGTCGATTTTCGGAGTAAGCTTTGTCAAACAAAGGTATTAAGGGTGCGCCCCAGACTTTCCAGGGTCTGATTATGGCACTACAGGAATTTTGGTCTCAACAAGGCTGTGTTATCGTACAACCTCTCGATCTGGAAGTTGGTGCCGGTACATTTCATCCTTCAACATTTTTGCGTTCTATCGGGCCAGAGCCCTGGAACTCAGCTTATGTCCAACCTTGCAGAAGACCAACTGATGGTCGATATGGAGAAAATCCGAACCGTCTGCAACATTATTACCAATACCAGGTTATTTTGAAGCCATCCCCAAAGAATATCCAGGAATTGTACTTAAACTCTCTTAATATGCTGGGAATCGATACACTGGAGCACGATATCCGGTTTGTTGAAGATAATTGGGAATCACCCACACTTGGCGCTTGGGGCCTAGGCTGGGAAGTCTGGCTAAATGGAATGGAAGTTACTCAATTTACCTATTTTCAGCAGGTTGGCGGCATTGAATGCAAACCAGTGACCGGAGAAATTACTTATGGTTTAGAAAGAATTGCGATGTACCTCCAGGGCGTTGATAGTATTTTCGATCTGGTATGGACTGAAGGACCACAGGGTACAGTGACCTATCGCGATGTTTTTCACCAAAACGAAGTTGAAATGTCGACTTATAACTTTGAACATGCCGATGTTGATTATCTTTTTGGTTTTTTTGATTACTGTGAAACTCAAAGCCAACAATTAATTGAAAAGAGCCTTCCATTACCAGCTTATGAAATGGTGCTTAAGGCCTCTCACGCATTTAATCTTCTGGACGCTCGCCACGCAATTTCGGTGACCGAAAGACAAAGATTTATTTTACGAGTAAGAGCTTTATCCAGAGCAGTAGCACAAGCCTACTATGATTCAAGAGAAGCACTAGGCTTTCCAATCTGCTCACAGGAGAAAAAATAATGAATAAACAGGATTTCCTATTCGAGCTGGGATGCGAAGAGTTACCACCAAAAGCACTTGCAAAGCTGGCACAATCGCTTCATGACCATGTAGCGGCTTCTCTAAAATCTGGTGAACTTGATTTTGAAGCTAGTGAATGGTTCGCCACTCCAAGGCGGTTAGCGATTCGTTTTAATAAACTTGATAGTGCGCAAAAGGATAAGCAGGTTGAAAAGTTAGGTCCCGCTGTTGCAGCAGCATTTGATCAAGAGGGAAATGCGAAACCGGCAGCCCTGGGTTTTGCAAAATCCAACAATGTTAGCGTAGAAAAGCTATCAAGAAAACAAACCGATAAAGGTGAAAGACTAGCTTTTATAGCTGAAGTGAAAGGCGAAACTACAACCCAACTACTACCAGACTTTTTGCGCAAGGCGATTGCCCAATTACCTGTCCCAAAAGCGATGCGCTGGGGAAGTTCTCAAGCGCAATTCAGTCGTCCTGTACATTGGGTTTTAGCTATTTATGGAAGTGAAACTATTGATATGGAAATTTTTGAAGTTAATTCTTCAAACTTAACCCGCGGCCATAGATTTCACTCTCCCGAGTCGATTACAATCGAAAAACCAGCTGACTATGAAAAACTTTTGCTTGATGCCAAGGTGATTAGTTGTTTTCAGGCGCGTAAGGCTCAAATAAGAACACAAGTTGAGGCGCTGGCAAAAGAAGCTAACGCAACCGCTGTGGTCGACGAAGATTTGCTGGAAGAAGTTTGCGCTTTAGTTGAATGGCCTGTCGCTTTACTTGGAAAGTTTGATCGCGAATTTCTATCAGTACCATCTGAAGCATTGGTATCTTCTATGGCTGAACACCAAAAGTATTTTCACCTTGTCGATAATAATGGGGATTTACTACCTAATTTTATTACTATAGCCAATATTGCAAGTAATCAACCAAACTCAGTTATTGAAGGTAATGAGCGAGTCATTCGCCCAAGATTAGCTGACGCAAAGTTCTTTTATGATACTGATTGTAAGCAGACTTTAGATAGCTATATTGGAAAGCTGAATACTGTGGTTTTTCAGAAAAAACTCGGAACACTACTTGATAAAAGCGAAAGGATTGGAAAGTTAAGCCAAGTGATTGCTAACTTACTAGGTGAAGACCCATCTTTATCAGTTCGTGCAGCGGAAATATGTAAATGTGATCTGATGACAAATATGGTCAATGAGTTTTCTGATCTACAGGGAATAATGGGTCGTTATTATGCCAATAATGACGGCGAGCCAGAAGAAGTCGCAGCCGCGATGGACGAGATTTATATGCCGCGCTTTGCCGGAGACAGTCTTCCAGCAACTACAACAGGAACAATTCTGGCATTGGCGGAAAGACTCGATACTTTAGTTGGGATCTTTGGTATTGGACAAATACCGACCGGTGCAAAAGACCCTTTTGCACTTAGAAGAGCATCTCTGGGAGTACTGAGATTAATTACTGAGAAATCTTTACCATTGGATATTTCACAATTGATTGATTCTTCTCTGGAAACATTTGCCGGGATAACTTTCGAAGCAGAGACAAAATCTAATTTACTCAGTTTCTTTGCCGCACGAGAAATGGCGCTTTACCAAAGTCAGGATATTCCAACTCAGGTGATCAGTTCGGTTCAGGCGTTATCAATCACTCAACCTTATGATTTTGGTCAACGAGTAAAGGCTGTTGATCGCTTTAACCATTCAGAAGAAAGTAAAGATCTTGCAGAAGCGAATAAACGGGTTAAGAACATACTTCAAAAGTCAGAAGTTGATCTCTCAGAGATTAAAATTGACGAGTCTTTATTTGAATCTGAAGAAGTAGTTCTTTTTGATACTATTAATGGCGTTAAGGGATTTGTTAGTAAAATGCTTGCTGATGGTGAATATCAACAAGCGCTAGATAAGCTTGCCGGACTAAAGGATGTGGTTAATCACTTTTTTGATAAGGTAATGATTAATGCTGAAGATCCAGCTATCAGAAACAATCGTTTAGCTCTAATAGCTGAGTTAAGAAGCCTGTTTATTGGAATAGCTGATATTTCACTCTTACAAAAATAAATTAAAGCGGGCTAACGCCCGCTTTTTTTATCCCTTTTCAGAAAACACCAATGTTCCGGTTTAAACAATATGCAGTCTAAAATACAAAAGCTTGTAATCCTTGATCGAGATGGAGTGATCAACCTTGATTCTGATGAATATATTAAGAACCCTGATGAGTGGATCCCAATTAAATCGAGTTTAAGAGCGATTGCCGGTTTAAACAGAGCAGGCTATAAAGTAGCAGTCGCTACTAATCAATCAGGAATTTCACGGGGTTATTTTGATACTGTTACCTTAATGTTAATGCATAAAAAAATGGAACTTGAATTAGCCAGGGTGGGTGGACATATCGATGCAATTGAGTATTGCCCGGATCATCCAGATCAAGCGGGGCCAGATCGAAAACCAAATCCGGGTATGGCAAAAAGACTACTTGAAAAATTTAATGCTGTTCCAGAGCAAACCTGGTTTGTTGGTGATTCAAGCTCAGATTTAAGTTGTGCGGAAAATGCTGGCTGTAAAGCTGCGTTGGTTCTTACTGGAAAAGGTAGAAAAACACTGGGTAACTTAGAAAGTGGTCAACAAATTCCTGTATTTAACGATCTTTTAGACTTTGTTGAAAAGGAACTGGGGATAAAGCTAACCGCTCTTTAGACTAGGTTATTATTGTAAGTGCTTACTTATATTTATTTTAATTGTAACCAGACTGTTAATAACATAACCCGGATAACCAATGTAAACCGGGCTACGTTATTTAGTACTATTTCTTACCTAAACTTTCATAATAAGCGGAGATATTAGCAATATCTTCATCTGAAAGAGAAGTTGCTTGTGCAGACATCACAGGATCTTTACGAGTGTTATTTTTAAAGTCCTTAAGTTGCTTAACCATATAAGCTGCTTTTTGACCTTTTAAATTTGGATAATTTGGAATAAAGCTCATTCCATCAGGCCCATGACAACCGGCACAAACACCAGCTTTTGCTTTTCCAGCAGCTATATCAGCGGCCATAGTTGGTGTTGCACATAAAAACGCCGCAACCAGCGTTAAAGATAATTTAAGTTTCATGAAAACTCCTGATAAATTCCGCTTTTAATAAATTGATGGTTAGTTAATGGATGTATTTTATAGGGAAAAGACTCAAAAAACACTGATCCAGGTTAATAAATATCAAGCCTTAAATTATCATCGTTGCTTATTAGAGCAGCTATTAATAACACAAGGATCGTTTTTATCTCTATAGACAATAAAACTTATTAGTTTGTGATTCAAGTTGAGCCAGTATAGCATTTTAAGTTTATTCTTAGGAGAAAACAGAATATTCTATCGCTAACTAAAGTGGGCGTAATCAACAGGAATAGTATAATTAATCATAAGGATTGAGATGATAAAGCAGTTTTACACCCTGTT
>CBDUHU010000036.1:0-13312 GCA_965366725.1 uncultured Kangiellaceae bacterium | reverse complement strand
TACCTGTTAATTACGGGTTTCATACTGAATTAATTGATCCCGTTGAAGCTGACTTTAAAGCACTATTTGATACAATTAATTTACAGTCACCGCAAATTCCTGTTATTTCAGCCTATAGAACTGAAATAATCGATGATATCAATCATGATTTTTTTTGGAATGTTAACCGCTACCCGGTAGAGTTTGAAACCACTATCTCTAAAATGTTAGATGATGATTATCATTTTATTGATGTTGGGCCGAGTGGAACTCTCGCGACTTTTATTAAATATCTTAGTAAACCATCATCAAGTTCCAGTTTTATAGAAACTATCAATCAGTTCGGCAAAGATATTAAAACCATCGAAAAGCTTAATCAAATCTTTAGCAGTGAAGTGAAGTTAGTTTGATTTTCTAGCTTTTTCTTAATAAGCCGTTAGATCGAATATACATTATAGAAACACAAGTTTGAGAGATTTCAATTGCCTTTCCAGGACTCTCATAATATTTGTATATGTCTATTAATGATTGATTTTTATCAATATTTTTTCGTCTTCGAATTGTCATTTAAATAAATTTAAAAAATAGCAGACAATAAATTAGTTGTTTGTATTTCTCTGTGCAATAAAAAGTATAAAACTTGACCGCAGAGCCTTTCTTTTAATCAGGAAAACTATCTTTTTATAAGAGTTTTAATCATGGAATATGTATTGCAGTATTTGAAGGAATTGACAATCAGGAATGTCAGTTTTTCAATCGATAAAAACCAGCTATTTGTTTATGCTCCTGAAGGTGTTTTAGATAACTTAACAAAATCAAAAATTGCTTATTTAGGCCCTGATTTATTATCATATTTTAGAACGATAAAAATCAATTCTGGATTGAAATCTACGCAACTTGATAAAATGATGCTTATCGATTCAACGATCATAAGCGATGAAGACAATGAGAGCTTTATTGTTACTGTCGGCAGTAATGCTAACTTAACTGAAAGCATCGAAGAAATTAGTTCTGCTAAAGCCAATCTGTTTTACTGGGAAAATAAACTGGCAGATATGCCAGAAAATCTTGATCTGGCGACTGACTTTGCTCGTCCTAAAGTACAGAGTTTCGCTGGTGCAGTAACCAGTTTTAAGCTGGATAAAAAGTTAACTGAGCAGTTAAACCTGCTTGCAGAGAAGCGGTCCACTACTCTCTATATGCTCCTGTTAGCGTTATTCAAGGTGCTATTATTTCGATACAGTGGCCAACAGGATATTTGCGTTGGAAGTCCAATTGCTAACCGCCAATATGGTGAAACCGAAGAACTGATCGGAATGTTTGTTAATACTCTGGCTATGCGTAGCCAGTTAACAGCTGACTCCCGCTTTGTTGACTTTTTGGAGCAGGTAAAACAAACCTGCCTGCAAGCTTATGAGTATCAGGATACTCCGTTTGAGAAAGTTGTTGAAGCGGTTCAACCAAACCGAAATATGGCAATTAGCCCACTATTTCAAGTGATGCTGATTTTACAGAATACCGATAGCCAGTCAGGCAACCCGTTATTCAATCCTTTCGAATTGAATATCACAACCAGTAAGTTTGATATGACACTGGAGTTTATTGAGTCGGAACAAGGACTCAATTGTCAGGTTGAATACGCCACTGCACTTTATCAAAGGGAAACCATTCAGCGGCTCGGTACACATTTTGTCGGTCTTAGTCAGGCTGTCGTCAATGCTCCAGACTTAAAGCTCTGTGAATATTCCTACCTTAGTGAAAAGGAACAAACTCAATTACTGGTTGATTTTAATCAGACTCAGGTTGATTACCCGAAAGGTATTTGTCTCCATCAGTTATTTATTAATCAGGCTGCACAATCTCCCGATGCCATTGCCGCTGTTTGTCATGGAGAAACTCTCACTTATCAGCAACTGCTGGAGAAAAGCCAGACACTTGCATTCTACCTTCAGGCACAGGGAGTCGAACCTGACTCTCTGGTTGGAATATGTGTTCAGCGTTCGCTTGATATGCTGGTTGGGATCCTGGCTATTCTTCAGGCTGGTGGAGCTTATGTTGCGTTAGATCCGGAATATCCACGGGAACGTCTGGCCTATATTCTTCAGGATAGTCAGGCCAGGATCCTGTTGACCCAACAAACCTTAGTTGAAGAATTGAATACATTAATCGGCGAGCAGACTCAACTACTGGCTTTTGATCAGGCGTGGTCAGAAATCAGTGATTACGCATTAACCCAAAAAGCAAAAGGGGAAGTACTGGTAGAAAGAGTTGAACCAAATCACCTGGCTTATGTGATCTATACCTCCGGTTCAACAGGACAGCCAAAAGGCGTGGCGATAGAGCACCATAGTCCGGTAACACTGGTTCACTGGGCAAGAGAGGTTTATGGAGAAGCGGAATTAGCGGGGGTTTTAGGGTCAACTTCACTCTGTTTTGACTTATCCATTTATGAAATATTTGTAACTCTGTCATCGGGTGGCAAAGTTATAGTGGTAGCCAATGCGTTGGGTCTTTGTGAGCTTGAGGACAAAGAATCGGTGAGTTTAATTAATACGGTCCCTTCAGCGATAGAAGAGTTATTGCGGTTAAATGGTATTCCGGAGACAGTGAAAACAATTAATCTGGCAGGGGAGCCTTTGTCGAGTGCACTGGTTGACAGAATTTATGCCAGTAGTGAGGTTGAAAAGGTTTATGACCTATATGGCCCGTCAGAAGATACTACCTATTCAACCTTTAGCTTACGTAAACAAAATGGCAATCAGACAATCGGTCGTCCGTTGGCAAACACTCAGGTTTATATTCTAGATAAAAGTGGCAATCTTCAACCGGTGGGTATGCCTGGAGAATTGCATATTGGTGGTGAAGGATTAGCACGAGGCTACTTACATCAGACTGAATTAACCGAAGAGAAGTTTATCCGTAATGATTTAGCACCGGGAGGGCGTTTGTATCGAACAGGTGACTTAGCCCGTTGGTTGAGTGATGGAACCATTGAATATCTGGGTAGGATAGATACTCAGGTGAAAGTGCGCGGATTTAGGATAGAAATCGGAGAGATAGAAAGTCAATTTTTGACTCATCAGGATGTGAAGGATTGTGCGGTGGTTGCGCAGGAAGAAGGAAGTGATAAACAGCTGATTGGTTTTTATGTTATTGAAGGGAGTGGTGATGGAAGGGGGCTTAAGGGAGAAGTTCTTCGAGAGCATTTACAGCAGCATTTACCAGACTATATGTTACCGGCGGCATTTGTTGAGCTGAAAGAGATCCCTTTGATGCCGAATGGAAAAATCAATCGTCGAGTATTAGTGGAAATGGAAGTGTCTTTTGAAGCGAGTGCAAGCTATCAGGCGGCGCGTAATGAAACAGAACAGATGCTGGTTGATATCTGGGCTCAGGTATTGGGGCTGGAGACAGAAAACACTGGTGTTTATGACAATTTCTTTGAGTTAGGGGGGCATTCTTTATTAGCAACCAGAGTTCGGGCAAAAGTACGACGTCTACTCAAGGTTGATTTACCTCTCAAATCGTTTTTCGAAAAGCCAACAATCAACCAACTGGCAAAGCGAATTATAAAAAGTGGAGCGGTAGAATATATTCCTCTTAAGCCGGTAAACAGAAAACCTGGGCAACTATTTCCGTTGAGTTATGCTCAGGAAAGAATAAGTTTCTTAGATCTGTTAGAGTCTGACAGCGCGAGTTATAACATCCCATTTATTGCTCGTTTCAATCAACAGTTGTCAGTATCTTTGATTGAAAAGTCATTAGATAACATTGTTAAACGTCATGAAATACTGCGCACGATATTTCTATCAGATAACGGAATTACCAAACAAAAAATACAAAATAGTTTTAAATTTAAGCTAAAAAGTGTTGATCTGACTTCAGTTGAAAATACTCAAGAAGCGCTCAATGAAGCAATGAAACTATGTCGATTTGAAGCTAAATCGCCTTTTAAGTTGGAGTCAGGACCCCTGATAAGAGGCTTGGTAGTATTATTAGCAAAGCAGAAAAACGTTTTGTTGCTCAACTTACATCATATTATCAGTGATGGTTGGTCTATGGGAGTTCTAATCAAGGAATTAGGACAGGTTATTAATCACTTTCAGAACAATCAATTTCCTCTGCCTGAACCGTTGGCGATTCAATATATTGATTATAGCGTGTGGCAACGAAGAGTTGAAGATAAGGAAAAGCATTCCAAAACTCTAAACTACTGGAAGGAACAATTAGAAGGTGTACCTGAAAGTATCGATTTTGCACTTGATTATTCTCGCCCTCCTCAGCAGGACTTTAATGGTAAAACTTTCCAGTTTTCAATTAATCGTCATTTAACAGCTAGCTTAAATAAAGTTTCTAAAACTAACCAATCAACTCTTTATATGACTTTATTGGCTGTTTTAAAGGTATTGCTTTATCGTTATACCGCTAAAAGTGACATTTGTGTTGGCAGTCCAGTTGCCAACCGTCAGTTTGAAGAGCTTGAAAATTTGATCGGCATGTTTGTGAATACATTAGCAATCAGGAATCAACTAAATGGAAAAGAATCTTTCCTACAGACATTGAAAAAGATAAAAAAAACTTGTCTTAGTGCTTTTGAACACCAGGATACAGCCTTTGAAAAAGTCGTAGAAGTGGTTAGTCCAAATCGTAGCATGGCGTTTAGTCCGTTATTTCAAGTGATGATAATTTTACAAAATCTGGAGGATCATACTACCTCAGTTGATGGGGATGATTATTTGCTGGAGTTTTCTCAATTAGAAAATGAAACTAGCAAGTTTGATATGACATTTGAGTTTGTTGAACATGCTGAGAGTTTAACCTGTTCCATCCGCTATGCTACGGCATTGTACAAAACAGATACGATTAAGCGGCTAGCGGAACATTTTATTAACTTGTCGAATGAAATTGTATCTAATCTAAATATCCCCTTAGATGAACTAAGTTTTATTGGTAGAGAGGAAAGGCATAAGCTCTTAACAGAATTTAATAACCAATCTGGTAATTCAAAGGAAAAGCTCTGTATTCATCAATTATTTATTCAACAGGTTCATCATAACCCAAATAAAGTTGCATTAGTTTGTGATGGACGAGTACTTTCTTTTCAACAAGTTTATGAGCAAGCTTATCACTTAGGCTTATATCTACAATCTCTCGGTGTTGCTCCGGACAAATTAGTCGGCTTGTGTGTTGAACGAACACCCGAACTGGTTATCGGAATTTTGGGAATATTCATTGCGGGTGGAGCCTACGTTGCTTTGGACCCAGAATCTCCTGAAAGTCGGCTGAAAACAATGTTGACTGACAGTAATCCGTCTATTGTACTTACACAAAATAAATTCAAAAGACTATTAAGTACATTAGCCCCCGAAAAATCGTCAATAATATCAATAGACTGCGAACAGTCTATTGAAGAGTTCAGAACGGTTAAGAACACGCTAAATTGTGAAGTTAAATCAGATAATTTAGCTTATGTGATTTATACCTCAGGCACTACTGGTACCCCAAAAGGAGTGATGATAGAACATGGGATGCTAGTTGATTACTGCTATTCTGCATTTTCGAAAATGAATCTTAATGATTGTGAAAGTTTTGCAAGTTTTTCAACTTTTGCTGCAGATCTAGGAAATACTGCGCTGTTTTTACCATTGGTTTTTGGTAAAACAATTCATTTATTATCTAATGACTATGTCAGGGAGCCTTTGGAGTTTGTCAAATATCTAGAACGTTTACCTATTGATTGTATAAAATTAACGCCATCACATTATGAAATGTTTAAAGTGTCAAAGAAGCAGTTTGTATTACCTGAAAAGGTCGTCATATTTGCTGGCGAGCCTCTGACCAAAGATATCGTTGAAGAAATTAAAGAATCTAAACCATCAATTAGGGTTTTTAATAATTATGGTCCAACTGAAACAACGATAGCAAAAGTAATCTCTTCAGATCTGACACAAGTGAAAATTGATAAAGTATATCTTGGTAAACCTTTTTGCCAATCTCAAATATACATCTTAAATCAAAATAAAAAACTTCAGCCTATCGGTGTTGCCGGAGAGATCTATATTGCCGGTGATGGTGTGTCTCGAGGTTATCTAAACCGAAGTGATTTAACCAGGAAGTGCTTCTATGATAATCCTTTCATGACCGGGAGCAGGATTTATAAGACCGGTGATCTTGGGCGCTGGAATGTTCTTGGGGAGATCGAATATCTTGGTAGAATGGATACACAGGTTAATATTCGTGGTTTTCGAATTGAGACTTCAGAAATTGAAGTATTATTAGAAAGATATCAAGAAATTTCTAGCTGTGCTGTAGTTGTGCAAGGCGCCGAGCCACATAAACACCTGGTTGCCTTTTATTTAGCTAGTGAATCAATAGGTAATGAGCTGGTTGAACTGGATAGTGAGTTAATAAGGTCGTATCTTCAAAATGACTTGCCTGATTATATGCTGCCTGCTGCCTTTGTTAGCGTGAAAGAAATCCCTCTGACTGAAAATGGAAAGGTTAATCGCCGTCAATTAGAAAATATTAAGGTTAACTTAGAGTCAAATACAAAATATGTTGCTGCGACTAACGCGATTGAACTTGAATTAGTAGAAATATGGTCAGAAGTATTAAATAGAGCACCAGAAAGTATTGGAGTTAATGACAACTTCTTTGAATTGGGTGGACATTCGCTATTGGCAACTCGGGTAATTTCCAAAATTAGAACACGCCTGAAAATCGAAATCCCGTTGAAATCTATTTTTATTCAAAAATCACTTCGTTTGTTAGGTATGTTTATTGCGGAGGCAGAAAAAAATCAGCTTCCTTTATTATCACCAGTTAAACGGGATACAGATAAAAATCTTCCCCTCAGTTTTGTCCAGGAACGACTATGGTTTCTTGATCAACTTGACCCTGATACTGCCAACTACAACATACCAATTGCATATTTGTTCAAGCAGAAAATTGATTTTGTGATTGCCCAAAAAGCGTTTAAAAAGATAATTTGTCGACATGAAAATCTCCGCACATCATTTCCATGTGCGGCAGGGAAAGCCTATTTAAATATTCATCACACAGTAAAATTCAAACTTGAAAGAGTTGATTTGAGTCAGAGTAATAGTTATCAGGAAGCTCATGTTCAAGCAAAAAATGTTTGTCAGAGTATTGCAGAAACACCATTTTGCTTATCACAAGGCCCCCTAATTAAAGCGGCATTAATCAACTTGCCAGAAAGTAGCAGTGTCTTGATGTTTAACATGCATCATATTATTAGTGATGGTTGGTCTACTGGAATATTTATTAAAGAGTTTGTCACTATTATCAAAGCACTTTATGCAGGAACCAAAATTGATTTACCAAAGCTATCTATTCAATACGCTGATTATGGTGTCTGGCAAAGGCACTGGTTGGAAAGTAATGGCTTGCTACAAAAACAATTAGATTATTGGCAACAAAAGTTAGCAGATATGCCAGAAAATCTTGATCTGGCGACTGACTTTGCTCGTCCTAAAGTACAGAGTTTCGCTGGTGCAGTAACCAGTTTTAAGCTGGATAAAAAGTTAACTGAGCAGTTAAACCTGCTTGCAGAGAAGCGGTCCACTACTCTCTATATGCTCCTGTTAGCGTTATTCAAGGTGCTATTATTTCGATACAGTGGCCAACAGGATATTTGCGTTGGAAGTCCAATTGCTAACCGCCAATATGGTGAAACCGAAGAACTGATCGGAATGTTTGTTAATACTCTGGCTATGCGTAGCCAGTTAACAGCTGACTCCCGCTTTGTTGACTTTTTGGAGCAGGTAAAACAAACCTGCCTGCAAGCTTATGAGTATCAGGATACTCCGTTTGAGAAAGTTGTTGAAGCGGTTCAACCAAACCGAAATATGGCAATTAGCCCACTATTTCAAGTGATGCTGATTTTACAGAATACCGATAGCCAGTCAGGCAACCCGTTATTCAATCCTTTCGAATTGAATATCACAACCAGTAAGTTTGATATGACACTGGAGTTTATTGAGTCGGAACAAGGACTCAATTGTCAGGTTGAATACGCCACTGCACTTTATCAAAGGGAAACCATTCAGCGGCTCGGTACACATTTTGTCGGTCTTAGTCAGGCTGTCGTCAATGCTCCAGACTTAAAGCTCTGTGAATATTCCTACCTTAGTGAAAAGGAACAAACTCAATTACTGGTTGATTTTAATCAGACTCAGGTTGATTACCCGAAAGGTATTTGTCTCCATCAGTTATTTATTAATCAGGCTGCACAATCTCCCGATGCCATTGCCGCTGTTTGTCATGGAGAAACTCTCACTTATCAGCAACTGCTGGAGAAAAGCCAGACACTTGCATTCTACCTTCAGGCACAGGGAGTCGAACCTGACTCTCTGGTTGGAATATGTGTTCAGCGTTCGCTTGATATGCTGGTTGGGATCCTGGCTATTCTTCAGGCTGGTGGAGCTTATGTTGCGTTAGATCCGGAATATCCACGGGAACGTCTGGCCTATATTCTTCAGGATAGTCAGGCCAGGATCCTGTTGACCCAACAAACCTTAGTTGAAGAATTGAATACATTAATCGGCGAGCAGACTCAACTACTGGCTTTTGATCAGGCGTGGTCAGAAATCAGTGATTACGCATTAACCCAAAAAGCAAAAGGGGAAGTACTGGTAGAAAGAGTTGAACCAAATCACCTGGCTTATGTGATCTATACCTCCGGTTCAACAGGACAGCCAAAAGGCGTGGCGATAGAGCACCATAGTCCGGTAACACTGGTTCACTGGGCAAGAGAGGTTTATGGAGAAGCGGAATTAGCGGGGGTTTTAGGGTCAACTTCACTCTGTTTTGACTTATCCATTTATGAAATATTTGTAACTCTGTCATCGGGTGGCAAAGTTATAGTGGTAGCCAATGCGTTGGGTCTTTGTGAGCTTGAGGACAAAGAATCGGTGAGTTTAATTAATACGGTCCCTTCAGCGATAGAAGAGTTATTGCGGTTAAATGGTATTCCGGAGACAGTGAAAACAATTAATCTGGCAGGGGAGCCTTTGTCGAGTGCACTGGTTGACAGAATTTATGCCAGTAGTGAGGTTGAAAAGGTTTATGACCTATATGGCCCGTCAGAAGATACTACCTATTCAACCTTTAGCTTACGTAAACAAAATGGCAATCAGACAATCGGTCGTCCGTTGGCAAACACTCAGGTTTATATTCTAGATAAAAGTGGCAATCTTCAACCGGTGGGTATGCCTGGAGAATTGCATATTGGTGGTGAAGGATTAGCACGAGGCTACTTACATCAGACTGAATTAACCGAAGAGAAGTTTATCCGTAATGATTTAGCACCGGGAGGGCGTTTGTATCGAACAGGTGACTTAGCCCGTTGGTTGAGTGATGGAACCATTGAATATCTGGGTAGGATAGATACTCAGGTGAAAGTGCGCGGATTTAGGATAGAAATCGGAGAGATAGAAAGTCAATTTTTGACTCATCAGGATGTGAAGGATTGTGCGGTGGTTGCGCAGGAAGAAGGAAGTGATAAACAGCTGATTGGTTTTTATGTTATTGAAGGGAGTGGTGATGGAAGGGGGCTTAAGGGAGAAGTTCTTCGAGAGCATTTACAGCAGCATTTACCAGACTATATGTTACCGGCGGCATTTGTTGAGCTGAAAGAGATCCCTTTGATGCCGAATGGAAAAATCAATCGTCGAGTATTAGTGGAAATGGAAGTGTCTTTTGAAGCGAGTGCAAGCTATCAGGCGGCGCGTAATGAAACAGAACAGATGCTGGTTGATATCTGGGCTCAGGTATTGGGGCTGGAGACAGAAAATACTGGTGTTTATGACAATTTCTTTGAGTTAGGGGGGCATTCTTTATTGGCAACTCAGTTGCTTTCAAAAATCAGAACTGAACTCAATGTTGATTTGCCATTGAAGGCTATTTTTAACACAAACACGGTTGCTGGTATTGCTGAAATTATCGATGCGATAACTCGCCAAAACGAAAGTTATCTCGATAATGAAATATTTAATCATATTGAAACTGAGGAGGGTTCATTATGACTGTTTATTCATTGATGAATAAATTACATGATAAAAAAATAAAATTATGGGAAGAAAATGGACAGTTAAAATTTAAAGCACCAAAGGATGCACTGAATGATGAATTAAGACAACAGCTAGTTAGCAATAAAAGTGAACTTGTTCTATTTTTACAGCAAGCTTCAAGCACTAATAATGTACCTTCAATTACGCCGATCGACCGGGAAGGTCGTTGCGATTTTCCATTGAGCTTTGCCCAGGAACGACTTTGGTTTATGAGTCAGCTGGATCCTGATACTGCAAGCTATACAATTCCAGTGGCGACAACTATTTATGGTGAATTAGATATTGTGCTTGTTGAAAGAGCTTTCAATATGATTATTAAACGACACGAAAACTTGCGTACTATCTTTCCCTGTCAACAAGGAAAAGCGGTCCAACGTGTGTTAGCTGATTTCGAAATGTCTTTCGAGGTAATTGACTTGACTAATTATCAATCAGAAGAGCTAATCCACCAGAAAGTGAGAGAGATTTGTCGTACGGAGGCTAATACACCATTTAATCTTGAAACAGGCCCTTTAATTCGTGCAAAGATGATGAAAGTAGGACTAAAGGAAACTGTTTTTATGCTACACATGCATCATATTATCAGTGACGGTTGGTCTATCGGGGTTTTGTTGAGAGAATTTGATTTAATCATGCAGTCGCTATCTAAAGGAGAAGTTCTGAACCTTCCGCCATTAGCCATTCAGTATGTTGATTATAGCGTCTGGCAACGAGAGTGGTTGCAACAAGGGGGAGTGTTAGAGCAACAGCTTGAGTACTGGCAGAAAAAACTAAGCGGGTCAGCTGAAACCCTGGAGCTATTGACGGATTACCCGCGACCAAAAGTTCAGAGTTTTGCTGGCGATACCGAATCGTTTTTACTTGACTCAGAATTGACTGAGCAATTAAAAGAACTGGCTAAAGAACATGGTGGCACACTGTATATGACTCTGTTGTCGTTATTAAAAATACTTTTGTATCGCTATACAGGACAGCAGGATATTAGTGTTGGAAGTCCTATTGCCAATCGCCAGTATGTAGAAACAGAAGCATTGATAGGAATGTTTTTTAATACACTGACGATGAGAGATATCATTGAACCAACTGATGATTTTGGCATTGTTTTGTCGAAGGTAAGAACAACATGTTTAGAAGCATATGAACATCAGGATGCTCCATTTGAAAAGATCGTAGAGCTTGTTCAACCGCAAAGAAATCTGGCGGTTAATCCTTTGTTTCAAGTGATGATGATATTACAGAACTATTCAGTTGAACTGAATCAGAATATTAAACTTTATCCTCTTGACAGTGATACCAGTAATCTTGAGTTGATTGTTCAATTTGAAGAGAATAGTACAGGTTTGGAGGGGTTTATCCAATACAGAACAGCCTTGTATAAAGCTTCAACTATTGCTCGGATGGTCAAACATTTTATTGCGGTTTGTCATGCGGTAATAAAAAAACCTGATGCAATGATAAAGGACATTGATTACTTATTAGATGAAGAAAAACTTCAGCTTCAAGTTGAATTTAATAATACTCAGAAAGACTATCAAAAAGACTCCTGTATACATTCAATTTTTCAGCGTCAGGTTGGGTTAACTCCTGATGCTGTAGCAGTTGAATTTGAACAAGAACGACTGACCTATAAACAGCTATTTGATAAAACTCAATTATTAGCCAGATATCTTCAGTCGATAGGTGTTACACCTGATTGTCGGGTGGGTATTTGCATGAATCGATCGCTGGAAATGGTGATTTCAATCTGGGGAATTCTCCAGGCTGGTGGCGCCTATGTTCCTTTGGACCCTGATTACCCGTCAGACAGGCTTGCATACATGTTATCCGATAGTGAGGTTAATATCGTTTTATCGCAAAGCGAATTAATGGGGAAAGTTAAAGCTTGTAGTATTGATAATGTTAACTTAATTTATCTGGATGAGCGTTGGCATGAGATAGAGTATAGAAGTGAAGAACTATTGTCGAAAGGAGTGGAAGTTATCGATGAAGTCAAACCGGAGAATCTTGCTTATCTAATCTATACATCAGGTTCAACCGGAAAACCAAAAGGTGTAATGATCGAGCATCAAGCCTTGATGAATCGAATTTTGTGGATGCAGCAATCCTACCCTCTCAATTCAGATGATCTTGTTTTACAAAAAACACCCTTTAGTTTTGATGTCTCTGTTTGGGAGTTTGTTTGGCCTTTGATATCTGGCTCACGTATG
Organism: uncultured Kangiellaceae bacterium; assembly: GCA_965366725.1. GTDB lineage: Bacteria > Pseudomonadota > Gammaproteobacteria > Enterobacterales > Kangiellaceae > Aliikangiella. The sequence goes on along the minus strand of CBDUHU010000036.1, from coordinate 1,035 downwards.
CTATTAGCAAGACCAGAGGGACACAAAGATGTGAGTTACCTGGAAAAGCTTATCAGTGATTACCAGATTACAACACTACACTTTGTCCCTTCAATGTTAACTACTTTTCTTGCCAATGCTAAACTGACATGTCCAAATGTTCGTCAGGTATTCTGTAGCGGTGAAGCGCTTGATAGCCAGATAGTTAACAGCTACAAGGATAAATTCCCGCAAGCTAAATTGTATAATTTATACGGGCCTACTGAAGCGGCGATTGATGTTACTGCGTTTGATTGTAGTCAGGCTGAAGGAACGAATATATCGATAGGCTCTCCGATTGCAAATACTCAAATTTATATTCTTGATAAGTTCAAGCAGCTGCAACCTGTAGGTGTGCCGGGTGAATTGTATATTGCCGGTGATGGTTTAGCGCGAGGATATTTAAACCGAAAAGAGTTGACCTTTGAAAAGTTTGTAGATAATCCTTTTGTGAAAAATACGCGAATGTATAAAAGTGGTGATCTGGCTCGTTGGTCGGATGATGGGAATATTGAATATTTAGGGCGGTTGGATACACAAGTAAAAATTCGAGGTTTCAGGATCGAAACAGGAGAAATTGAGTTTCAATTAAACCAGCATCCAGGCATTAGTGATAGTTGTGTAATTGTTATGGGGGAGGCTAATAACCAATATCTGGCGGCATTTTATGTTTGTCGAAAAATAAATGAAGAGCAGTCTTTTCAATTAGAGACTGTGGAAATCAAATCCTACTTACAGAAAACTCTACCGGATTATATGATTCCGCAGATCTACCACGGTATTGATAAAATTCCACTAAGTAGTGCTGGAAAAGTGGATAGAAGAATCTTGGCAAGTACCCAATTAGAATTTACTTCAGACTCAGTTTATTTAGCACCCCGCAACCTGATTGAAACACAATTGGTTGATATCTGGTCACAAGTTTTAAGTTTGGATGGGGAAAATATTGGTATTCGCGATAACTTTTTTGAACTTGGCGGTAATTCACTACTTGCAGTTCAGTTATTAGCTAAAATT
>CBDUHU010000035.1:0-13505 GCA_965366725.1 uncultured Kangiellaceae bacterium | reverse complement strand
AGAAATCACTGGACTCCGCTTGATATTAATATGACAAAGGATGTTCAGGATTATCATCAAAAACTGACTTTGGAAGAAAAGCATGTTTATGAACATGTACTGGCTTATCTGACGACTTCAGATATTCTAGCGATGCGTAATATTGGAATTGCGGTAATGGAGAAAATGACCGCACCCGAATTACAGATTTATCAGGCTCGTCAGGTTTATGAAGAAGCAATGCATACCTGGACTTACCAACATTGTATCGAGTCGATTGGTCTTGAGCAAAGTGAGATCTATAATCGCTATCGGGTGGTTCCCCAAATTTACCAAAAAATTGAGTTAGCGAATAATCGATTAAATTCAATTCTTAGGGCAAATATCGATCTGAATAACAAAGGTGAACTTGATGACTTTATTCATTCATATTTATTTTTTGCTGGAGTATTTGAAGGTTGCTGGTTTTATAACGGGTTCAGTCCTATTTTTGCCTTACAACGACGAGGATTAATGACCGGAACTGCAGAACAATTGCAGTATATTATGCGCGATGAAGTTCTGCATTGTGCATTTGGTATTCGTGTCGTCAATGAGATAGTGAAAGAAGAGAAGCTCGTATTGGATCAAACTCGTTTAAACTTGATGTGGGAAGAGTGTGAAGCTGCTGAGATTGCCTACGCAAACTATATATTAGCCGATCCGATACTTGGTTATAGTGCAGAGGATCATATTGAGCAGTTTCGTTATATTGCTAACCGTAGAGCGAGACAATTAAATATTAAAGAACCCTTCAAAGGTGCCAGAAATAAATTAAAATGGTTGGATGAACAGGCTAATATGCGTAAAGAAAAGAACTTTTTTGAGACCCGGGTAACGGAATATCAGACCGGGGCAGCATTAAACTGGAGTAATTAAAAAGTCTTTGTATTGCAAGGCTACTGGTGGTAGATTAAGCCAGAATTAAATCTGGCTTAATCTCTATGAAAACAATTAGTCGCTATGGTGTTATTGGTAATCCTGTAACGCATAGTTTATCACCTGATATTCATCGTCAATTTGCTAAACAATTTGGCCATACAATAGACTATCAAAAGTATCACCTTGAAGTTCATCAATTAAAAACTTTTGTTAGTCAGTTCTTTGAGGAAGGTGGTAAGGGGTTAAACGTGACCTTACCCTTTAAACAGTCTGTTATCAGTTTGACTGATCGCTTAACCGATGATGCAAAACTGGCTAATTCAGTTAATACATTATTTGTTGACGGAGATGGTTTGCTTGTTGGGGATACTACCGACGGAAGAGGGTTACTTCTGGATTTGAATAAATGTGGATTTGATATATCGAATAAACGTCTGCTAGTAATAGGTGCAGGTGGGGCAAGTCAGTCTATCTTGCTTTCACTTTTGAAAGCTGGTGCTAAGATTTCATTGCACAATAGAACCATTGAAAAAGTGATTGAGCTGCAGAATCGTTTTTCTTCAATTGGAACAATTACTACTTTTGATAGTGGCCAACATTTCGATGGGGTTATTAATGCTACTTCGCAATTTAATCAACCATTAATGGCGCCAGTTAAATTGTCAATTAGTTCTGATACATTCTGTTATGATTTAAATTATGCCGCAAGAGCTGATGAGTTTAAGAATTTTTCTGGCGGCTGTGGTTGTCAGAAATTTTCTGATGGTCTTGGAATGTTAATTGGACAAGCTGCTTATTCTTATAAAATCTGGTGCGGCCTATTACCAGATTTTTCAGATATTCAGGTTTAATTCAAATTATCTAAAATAAATCGATACTGCCCTCATTCAAACTGTTTTGACTGACTGTTTTATGAAGTGATTCCAGCTCGTTTATTTTTTTGCTAATTAGCTCGCTTAACTGATCAATTCGTGTTTCATCGAGGCCTTCCCCGACTATCTGTTTTGCTTGCATGGTAAAGCTTTTTAAAATTGTTAACCGGTTTTTCAGGTGACTCATTAATTGCTGTGTCATATCCTCAAACTGGAGTGAAACAACACCACTATTAATATGTTGACTAATTGACTCAGCCATCTGGTTGATGTCCTCACTATCAGTGCTTGCCTGAGCAACGATAGTTTGCATTCCCTGCCACATATTATCAATTCTATTTCTATCTTCCAGGCTTTGAGAAAGATCAATCAATGATAATTCATGTATTTTGTCTGACACACCATTTACCGAGCTACGAATGTTGCTAACCTGATCTGCAATTTCTTTGTTAAAGACCTGCGATCTTTTTGATAGTGCTCGCACTTCATCAGCAACTACCGCAAATCCCCGTCCAACATCGCCTGCTCTGGCCGCTTCGATAGCAGCATTTAATGCAAGTAGATTAGTCTGATCGGTAATACTGTTAGAATCATCTAAAGTTTTATATATATGATCCATTTGTTCCGAAACAGTGACAAATTCTGATTCGAGAGCTTCGCAAGAAGATTTAATCTGTTCTATAGAATTGAGCATTCTCTGGTATATTTCATGGCTTTGTTCAGAAAAGTCGGAAGTTTTATTGGATATATCTTGTTCTTCACTTACCAGCACTGCAAGTTTGCTGACTAACTCATCAACCATTTGGTTTTGACTGGTTGACTCACCGTGTAGTCCCGTGAAATTGCCTGCGAGCCTCTCTCCGGCGTGAGATAGGATTGTGGTTATTTTTTCTAATTCGTTGTTAGCAAGAATAAACTCTGCTTCTGCAACAGATATTATTTGAGATAAAATGGTGACATGAGTGGAGTAATCCGGGTTCGTTTCTGGTGTGCTATCAACAGGCTCACTTACTGATATATTTATGATTTGGAAACTTAAGATAAGCGCTGAAACTACTATACAGGCTGCAGCAAAGGCAAACAGCTCAAACCAACCAAGGATCAAAGTAGAGAGTATGAGCAGCAATGCAATACTTAGCTGAGTTCTGAGATTTGTCATCACTATCGTTTGTTGTGTAATTATCGACTACTTTTAAGCATAGACGAGAAACTTAGGTGGTGCAGACAAACCGAGATACTACTATATAGGATGATAGTCAGTATCTATTTACAGTCATTAATATTTACGACGCCAGGTAGCGGTCTTTGAGTTTTACATAGTTCTCAGCTGAATATTGAAAAAAGCTAATTTCTTCGTCAGTTAAAGGGCGAATTTTACGCGCTGGGGAACCTACCCAAAGGAAACCTCCTTCTAATTCCCTTCCTGGTGGTACCAGACTATTTGCACCTAGTACTACTTTGGAATGAATGATGGCGTTATCCATGACCACAGAACCCATCCCAATTAAACACTGGCTTTCAATGGTGCACCCGTGGATCATCGCCTTATGACCAATCGTAACTTCATCGCCGATCACCAGATCATGCCCTTCAGGATCATATGGACCAGCATGGGTTACATGTAGTACACAACCATCTTGAATACTGGTTCTCGCGCCTATTTTAATCGAGTGAACATCTCCTCGAACAGTCGCCATTGGCCAAACTGAGCTGTTATCACCTATTTCTACGTCACCAACAACTAATGCTGTCGGATCGACAAAAACCCGATCACCCAACTTGGGGTGGCTCTTTTCAAAAGATCGAACGCTCATTCAGTACCTGTAAATTGATGTTAATTTGACACATGAAAGCGATATTTTAGCCTATATCACTAGGGAGGCGCGAATAAAACTGTTAAATCCCCACTGATTGAGTGGTTTTTGTGGGTTATACAGTGTTACTTTATTAAAATAAACCAGGCCAGGGCATATTTAGTCGTAAAAGACGAACATATAATTTAGCCAGACAAACATAAGAATTCTCTTATTGACCAAGCGGTTTGAGGCTTCTTTTATCGCTCTGATGTAGACGGATAGTATTACAAAGCAAGAACAGACAGATCATCAAAACAACCAATGGTTAATCAAGTTGAGCGAAAAGCGATTGAGTTTGCTCAATCGCCATTGAGAGAACCGTAACGAGTTCAGATTGCAGTTACTTTTACATAGTAACCAATTCTTCCGAAGAAGTTGGGTGAATTGCTACTGTGTTATCAAAGTCGGCTTTGGTTGCACCCATTTTCACCGCAACAGCAAATCCCTGTAACATCTCATCAGCACCAAACCCAATAATATGAATGCCGACAATTTTTTCATTTTCGCCAACGCAAACCAGTTTCATTTTAGTGGGTTGGCGATGGCTGGTTATTGCAGTGTACATCGCAGTGAAACTGGAGGTGTAGGTTTTAACAGAGTCACCGAACTGTGCGCGAGCCTGCTCTTCTGTTAACCCCATAGTTCCAATCGCAGGGTGCGAGAAGACAACAGTTGGGATATCAGTATAATCCAGTTTTTCTTTCGGCTTGTTATTAAATAATCTTTCCGATAATCGTCTACCAGCCGCAACGGCTACTGGAGTGAGTTGTGCTCTTCCGGTGTTATCACCAACGGCATAAATACCGTCGACACTGGTATTCTGGTATTCGTCAGTTGTTATATAACCCCTGGCATCTAGTTCAATTCCTGTATTTTCAAGACCTAAACCGCCAGTTAGTGGGCTTCTTCCAATTGCATAGATAACAGCATCAACTTCCGGAAGCTCCTTGTTATCGGTAGTCAAGCGATAGCTATTATCTTCATTTTGCTCAATTTTGGTAATTTGGGTGTGGTTATGAAGCTTAATACCTTCTGCTTTTAATTGTTCAGTCAGTGTTGATGAGAGCATTTCATCAAACTCACGTAAGGGATGTTCCTTCCTTAGTACCAGGTGTGCTTCGCTTCCCAGTGCATTAAGTACACCCGCTATTTCTACTGCTATATAGCCAGCGCCAACTACTACTACACGTTTAGGTTGCTCTTTAAGTCCGAAAAAGCCATCTGAATCAAGAATATGCTCCTTACCTGGAATATCTGGAACCATTGGCTGTCCACCGGTGGCGATTAATATCTTCTCAGCAGTAATTAAGCGGTCACCAACTTTAACTGTGTTTTTGTCGACAAAAGTGGCAAACCCCTGGATTACGTCAACTTTATTTTTACCAAGCACATTATCATATGATTGGTGGATACGACTGATATAAGCCTCACGGTTTGCAACCAGCGTTTGCCAATTTAAATGATTGATTGTTGCATCAAAGCCGTAATCAGGTGCCAGTTTAAAGGCATCAGCAATTTGTCCGGCAAACCACATAACCTTCTTGGGAACACAGCCGACATTAACACAGGTTCCACCTAGCGCTTTAGCTTCGATAATGGCACATTTTTTTCCATACATTGAAGCCCTATTTGTTGACGCTATACCTCCGCTACCGCCCCCAATTGCCAGATAATCGTATTCATATTCTGTTTGTGACATTAATAACACCCTTCTAAATTGATTGAATCTTTGCTTGTGAACTTTAATTCATTGTCTGATTAAATAGTAAAACTAATTCGATTTATTATTTGTATGATACTTGAAGTTAATCCACAATACCCATATATCATACCTACCTAAACTGATGACGTTCCACACTGAATATCAGTTTGCAACTAATTTAATAGAATTACTATTCCAATATGACTATATCTAACCCATTATTATTACAAAATCCTATCGAAAAAGTCGATCATATAGTGCCTGACTATGTTGTACCTGCGATTAGTAAAGTGATCAGGAGCAATCAGGAAGAAGTTGAAAAGCTTGTTAATCAGGATAACCCTGATTGGCAAAGCTTTATGTTAGCTCTTGATAGATTAGATGACCGATTGGGGAAAGTCTGGTCTCCCGTGTCTCATTTAAATAGTGTCTGCAATAGCGATGAACTGCGTCAGGCATATGACGAAGCACTTGGACTGCTGACCGAATATTCAACTCAAATGGGATTGCATAAGGGAGTCTACCAGATTACAAAAATGCTTTTTGAGAAGCGTGAGAAATTGAATTTGAGTGCAACTCAGCAACATATTCTTAAACATACTTTAATTGATTTTAAATTGTCTGGACTTCACCTGAGCCAAACAGAACAAGGTCAATTTGCAGAAATACAAGCGCGACTGGCTGAACTTAGTTCAAAGTTTGAGCAGAACTTAATGGACGCCACAATGAGTTGGTCCAAGTTGTTGACTGATCAGGCTGAATTGAGTGGTTTACCTGAAACAGAAATGGCAATGTTGGCTGCCAATGCAGAAACGCGTGGAAAAAAGGGTTTTCTGATTACATTGGAAATCCCAAGCTATCTTGCGGTGATGACTTATGCTGATAATCGTTCACTAAGAGAAGAAGTTTATGCCGCCTACACCACAAGAGCATCAGATATTGGCCCAGATCAGGGTCAGTTTGATAATGGTGAAATAATGGCTGAGTTATTAAAACTAAAAAATAAAAAAGCGAAACTATTAGGTTTCGAAAATTATGCTGAGCTTTCGCTTGAAACAAAAATGGCAGAATCCCCGGCACAGGTTATTGAATTTTTAAATAAGTTGAATACTGCCAGCCATATGCAGGCAGAAACTGAGTATCAAGCTCTTAAGGATTTTGCGTCCACAGAGGGTATAAAAGACTTTTCTGCCTGGGATAGTGCTTATTTTAGTGAAAAGCTTAAGCAGAAAAACTATCAAATTTCGGAGTCTGAATTACGTCCTTATTTTCCGGTTAGTAAAGTCATCAATGGTTTATTTGAACTCACTGAGCACCACTTCGAAGTGACATTTGAGTGTGTTGATAACCCTACTGTCTGGCACTCTGATGTGCAGCACTACAGGATTAAAAGAGATAACCTGGTGATTGCCGAGTTTTATCTCGATCTGTATGCACGGGCGCACAAACGTGGCGGTGCGTGGATGAATGATTATTGTGGGCGATACAAGATGCAAAATGGCGACATCCAAACGCCTGTTGCCTATCTAACCTGTAATTTTGCCCCTCCGGTTAAAGATAAACCTGCTTTGTTGACTCATGATGAAGTTGTAGTTCTTTTTCATGAGTTTGGCCACGGAATTCACCATATGTTAACCCAGGTGGATGAGTTGGCTGCCTCCGGTATCGCCAATGTGCCCTGGGATGCTGTTGAGTTACCAAGTCAATTTATGGAGAACTTCTGTTATCAACCCGAAGTGATTGCTCACTTGAGCGAACATTATGAAACCGGTGAAGCGCTGCCATCGGAAATGTTAGACAAACTTATCGCCGCGAAGAATTTCCAGTCAGCAATGCAAATGCAGCGTCAACTTGAGTTTTCTTTATTTGATATGAGAATACACCTAAGTGAACCATTGCAGGTTGAGGGTATTCAAAAGGTGCTTGATCAAGTGCGAGCGGAAGTTGCAGTGGCGGTTCCTCCTGCGACCAATAGGTTTCAAAATGGTTTTTCACATATTTTTGCTGGTGGTTACTCCGCTGGTTATTACAGTTATAAGTGGGCAGAGATCTTATCAGCAGATGCCTTTTCTTTATTTGAAGAAGAAGGTGTTATGAACCGAAATGCAGGCAGAAAATTCCTGGAGAATATTCTTGAAAAAGGCGGTTCGGCAGAACCTATGGAGTTATTTAAAGCGTTTCGTGGTCGTGAACCTCAAATAGAACCCCTATTAAGACACTCTGGAATTCGATGAATAGTTACTTTATCAGAAAGCTCGCTCGAAGATATTCTGTAAGAGAGTTACCTCTGGCAACGGAGGTATAATGATCGAGTCGTTTAGTATTTTTGTTAATGATAACCTGAGTAAGCTTGCTGTAGAGAGCTTGAATAAACTGAAGATGCAGACTGCATTTGAAGTTACCACTCAGCAAAAACCTGCTGGAAGCAAAGACGGGGTTTTTGAGTTTTGTGACGATAAACTATTGTTAAACTTGATTCTTGATGAAAAAAGTTCTCAACTATCATTTGATTTTATTGATGGCGAAGTTGGTTTTCGTGCTGCCAGAGTGAGTAAGTCGAATGAAGTGGTGGCCAGAGCAATTGGCTGTAAGCCAAACTATCGTCCCAAAGTGCTTGATGCTACTGCAGGTATGGGAAGAGATTCTCTGATAATGGCATTTCTTGGCTGTGAAGTGATCATGCAGGAGAGAAATCAGGCAATTTTTTTATTGTTAAGTAATGCATTGATGCGATTTAAAAACAATCCGGCATTTGACTCTGTCAGTGAGAAGATATCGCTGACCAGACAAAATAGTATTCAGTCATTTGGTCAATATGACGATATTGATGTGATTTACCTTGATCCTATGTTTCCAGAGAGAAAAAAATCCGCATTGGTAAAAAAAGAGATGCGTCTATTTAAATGTCTGGCAGGTGATGACAATGATGCTGATCGACTGTTGGCTAATGCATTATCAAGTAATGTATCCAGAGTGGTAGTAAAAAGACCTAAGGGATCACCATTACTTGGTGGCAAAAAACCGAGCCACCAGATTACCGCAAAAAAATTTCGATACGATGTCTACTTAATTAAGCAATAACCCGAACTCTGGATATAAATAGCTTGATTAGTTAGCCATTAACATCTCTTTTGCGTGAGAGAGAGTTTTATCAGAAATCACCAGACCACCCAGCATACGGGCGATTTCGTTCACTCTTTGCGATCCATCAAGCGATTCAATAGATGTTTTTGTTGAATTTGCCTGTTTTGATTTATTTGCCAGCAAATGCTGCTTGCCACATGCAGCAACTTGCGGTTGGTGAGTGACACAGATAACCTGACGCTTATCAGCCAGTTGATTGAGCAAATGACCAACTGTTTCCGCAGTACCCCCACCGATACCGACATCAACCTCATCAAAGATAATGCTGGGAACCAATTGTTGTTCAGCTGTAATCACTGCTATTGCCAGGCTAATTCGAGAAAGCTCACCACCTGAAGCAACTTTTGATAAGGGTTGTAAAGGTTGCCCAGGGTTCGCTGATACAAGAAACTCTACACTTTCCGCACCTCTGGTGCTAAAAAGTTCCTCTGTTGGAACTAACTCAATGTTAAGTTTTCCACCTTCCATCGCCAGGTTCTGGAGTTTGTTGGTGACAAGTTTTTGCAACTTTCGGGCAACTTTGTTTCGACTGTCAGTCAGTTTTTGTGCCTTGCTTTGATAGTCCACTAACGCTTTATCAAAAGCTTTTTCGATATTTTCAAGCTCACTTTCATCAGCATGAAGTTGTTTCAGTTGTTGCTTCAGGCTCTCAAAATGGGCTGGCAGTTGTTCAAGCGACACATGATGCTTTCTGGCAAGATCGTGAAAAATCATTAGCTGTTGATCTAGTTTTGCCAGTTGTTCAGGGTCGGTATTAAAGCTATCTCGATAGCCAGCTAATTCCACTTTTGCTTCCTGTAACAGGTTCTCTGCCTGAACCAGTATTTCCAATGGGTTTGTAACATTACTATCGATCAACTGGAGTTGAGAGATCTGCTCAATTGAGCGAGCCAGAGTCGAAAGGCATGCATTGACTTCGTCATCGCTCAAGCTGAATAGAGCAGCATCAATAAGTTGCTGTCTGTCCTGACTGGTTGCGGCTATTTTATGATCTTGTTCGAGAGTATCGAGTATTGTTTGCTCGGGATTGGCTTTGGTGAGTTCCTCAACTTGATAAGCAAGTAAATCATGTTTTGCATCGCGGGCTTGTTTTTCTTCAATCAATAATAGCTTGCGTATCTGAATTTGTTTGACCGTTTGGGCGCTTTGCCTGACTGCTTCAATTAAATGATTATGAGAGGCATAGCGATCCAGCAGATTAAGCTGCTCTTTAGTTTTTAAAAGTGTCTGGTGAGCGTGTTGGCCATGAATATCAATTAATAGGCTTCCGAGTGACTTCAATTGAGATTGAGTAACACTTCTTCCATTGATGTAGCATTTACTTCTTCCCTCACGCACAACCACCCTACGTAGAATGCATTCTCCATCATCATCCAGCTCGTTTGTTTTCAACCATGAGCTTGCTGCCGATGATTGTTCTAGTGCAAACAAAGCGGTGACTTCAGCCTGTTTTGCCTTTGGGTATATTACACTTTGCTCGGCCCGTTCTCCCAGAGTTAAACCTAAAGCGTCGATGACAATTGATTTTCCTGCGCCGGTTTCACCGGTAATCACTGTCATACCGTTAGACCAATCAAGCTCGAGTGACTGAATTATAGCGAAGTTTCTGATTTCAATACGATCTAACATCTATTTGTACGAGTAGTTAAATACTGGATGTTGGCATTTTATATCACTTAACAAAGTTTGAACAGCTACCGGTTTCAGGTTCCCCGGTTATAGCTTTTTCCCCCAGTCTAGCTTGCTTCTGAGAACTTCAAAATAATCATAATCAAGTGGGTGAACCAGGCGCATTTCTATCGGATACTGCTTAATCTGAATTCTATCGCCTGGAATTAATGAAATAATCTCTTGTCCATCACAGCTCAGTTGCGGAGTATGTGGATTAGTCTCCGATATAACTATATCGATTACTCTCTGTCGGTTAACTGTAATCGGCCTGCTGGTTAATGTATGGGGACACATTGGTACCAGTACCAGTGAATCGGTTTCTGGAGCCATAATTGGGCCACCACCAGATAGAGAATAGGCAGTTGAACCTGTTGGAGTTGAAATGATTAATCCATCTGAACGTTGGCTGTAAACAAACTGTCTATCCATATAGAGTTCAAAGGAAATCATTCGGGCAATCTGCCCCGGGTAAAGAACAACATCATTGACTGCACAGGAGCTTCCAATGATTTTGTCCTCTCGATAAACTTCAGCATGTAATAAAAAGCGGTTTTCTAAAGTGTATTCGCCATCAAGAATTGGCGGAATTCTTGTATCCAGCTCTGTTGGTCGGATATCTGTTAAAAAACCAAGGTGTCCCCGATTTATTCCAAGTAATGGGATTTGGCTGTTAATTAGTTCGCGTGCCGTTTTGAGCATACTTCCATCACCGCCAACGACAATTACCAGTTCACAGCAATCACCCAGCTGCTTAAAGGGAACGACTTTGATATTTTCTGTTTCAATTGAATCATGGTTTCTCTGCGGAATAAAAACATCCTTGCCGCTATCAGCTATCTGCTTGCAAAGAATATTGACGGTTTCCATAGCGGCCTGACTACCCGGTTTACCGGTTATGCCGATTTTATTAAATGCTTTTGAATTTGGCATTGTCGTTTAATTCTAGCGATCAAGATTGTCACTTGAGTCTAGGTTTTATCCTCATTTTTTCTTATCCCTAATAATCGGCTGTTTTAGACTTTTATTCAATATCAGAAAACCCTGATTTGAAGAATTTTATTCAAAAGCCAGGTTTGTTGGCTATTTTGATGGTAATTATTGGTTCCGTTGTATTTGTGGTTGGGAGTAAGTGCAACTAATCCGCATTTTAGATAGAGTTTATTACATGAATTAAGGTGGGCGATCTTGAATTTGAGATAATCAGGCCATATATCATTGTTAGACACCAAATACCTTGTGGAACCAAACGAATGTCAATGAAGCAACGTGATCTGATATTAATGAAGTCATTGATTGAGTCTTATGTTCGAGAAGGGCATCCGGTTGGCTCTAAAGCACTATTACAGTCCTCTCATTTATCGGTAAGTCCGGCAACCATTCGAAATATTATGTCTGATTTAGAAAAGCAGGGACTTCTCTTATCACCACACACGTCCGCAGGGAGAATACCAACTACTCAGGGTTTGCGTATTTTTGTTGATCGACTAGTTCAGGTGAAAAGCATTGAGAAAGAAACGCTTCAGCAACTTAAGAGAACACTTGATCCTGCTCAGGAAACCCAAACAATTCTGGGAAAAGCGTCAGCTGTATTGTCAGATATGACCCAGATGGCCAGTTTAGTTCAAATGCCGAGTAAGCCTATACAAAGAATCCAGCAAGTTGATTTTGTTCCATTGTCTGACAACCGGGTATTGGTGGTTTTGGTGCTACAAGATGATGAAATTCAAAATAGGGTAATTAAAGTAGAAAGACCCTATAATCGAGACGAATTGGCAATTATGGCAAACTTTCTTAATCAACATGTTGCTGGTAAAGATTTGTCTAACGCTCGAAATGAACTTTTACAACAAATGATTGATGAGAAAGAGCAGTTAGATACATTGACCCGTCAGGCAATATTATTTGCTAAACAGGGGCTGGATGCGCCTACTCAACAGGTTGATGATAAAAATGGTTTTCACCTATCCGGTCAAACGAATCTGGTTTCCATGGCCGGCCAGGGACAACTAGAAAATCTGGAAAGGATTTTTCAGGCATTTAAGCAAAAACAACAGATTATGAGTATTCTTGATCGGTCGATGGTTGCTGAAGGCGTTAAAATCTTTATTGGTGAAGAGAGTGGTAGTAGAAATCTCAGAGATTGCAGTATTGTGACAGCTCCCTACAAATTAAATGGGGAACCAGTTGGTGTATTGGCTGTGGTTGGACCAACCCGGATGCACTATGATCGAGTCATCCCGATTGTTGATGTGACTGCCAAGCTATTATCTTCTGCCTTAAGTCAGAAGTCGATGGTAGATTAAGGTTTTCAGTTCTACTGGCTTGTTGCGGTTGATCAAAAATAAAGGTTTTTGCCAACAACATTTTTGTTTTTGCTTATTATTAGTAGCAATCTTTCCTGTTAAAGAGTGTTCCAGATAAAATATTTAATGATTTTTCGTTTTTTAGCCTACTGAGTGCTTGAATAAAGCAAACTTATCCCCATATTCACCTCAATTCCATTTGAACAAAATCAACTCCGGACGAAGATATTTGTCCATTTTGACCCAGGAGCAACAACAATGAGTAACAATGAGGATCTTCAAAACCCTGAAGAGCAAGTAGAAGCCCCTTCTCAAGAAGAGCAAAAGCTGACATTTGAAGAGCAGGTTGAAGCCTTAACCAGTGAATTAGAGAAAGCTTTGGATGATGCTGAGAAACATAAAGATACAGCAATTAGAGCAAAAGCCGACTCAGAAAATATTCGTCGCAGGGCTGAAAGAGAAATCAGCAATGCGAGTAAGTTTGCACTGGAAAAATTTGCCAAAGAAATACTCGCTGTCGTTGATAGCCTTGAAAAAGCGCTAGAACACCCAGTGGAGTCAGAAGCTCAGATTGCAATGCGCGAAGGTATTGAACTCACCTATAAGCTATTAATCGATACTTTGGGTAAATTTGCCATCCAGCAAATTTCGCCACTTGGAGATGCCTTTGACCCCGGTTTACATGAAGCGTTGGTAATGCAGGAAAGTGAAGAGCATGAACCAAACAGTGTCATGCATGTCGTGCAGATGGGATATTCTCTTAACGGCCGTCTAATTCGTCCTGCAAGAGTGATTGTTGCCAAGGGTAAAGCACCGGAAATTGATCAAAAAGCTTAAAAATACCTTGTAATAACGACTTGAATTAATAAATAACGCCCCCAGATAAAGGGCATCTAAAGAAATAAGTAAATGATGTTTTGATTCTCTTTCTTGTTAGAAGATAAATCAAAATAGAAATTGTGGAGAAATAACATGGGTAAAATTATTGGTATCGATTTAGGAACAACTAACTCTTGTGTGTCTGTTCTTGACGGTAAAGACTCTCGGGTCATTGAAA
>CBDUHU010000034.1:0-13519 GCA_965366725.1 uncultured Kangiellaceae bacterium | reverse complement strand
GGTTATAATAAATCATGTTGCTATCTTCATAGATAAAAACGACAACATACAAGTAGCTTATGACTATTAAGCTACTACACATACTGGCTGCACGGAAGTCCAGACCTACAAGAAAGTAAGAGGCTATGATGGTTAGTAAAATTCCTTCATAAGGACTGACATGATTGTTGGTATAATTAATCGCGACTATGGCTACACTGCCAAGCCCTAAAAGTAATAGAGCAGTAACTATCCAATAAGGCAGTTGTCTTCGCATTGAAGGCATTTGACTGACAAAAAAAGCGAGTACAAAAAAAGGTAAACAAATTCCAGCTCTGATAATAAGATAAAATTCTTTACTTTGCTCGGGAAACGTCTGTAGATCCTGAATCATAAAAAGTAACAGCGTGATGATCCCAATAACACAGGATATACGGTGTCGAGTTCTATTATTTTTGATAAACTGCCGACTGTAAGCATCTTCAAGCTTGTCAGAAGAAAAGTGTAACCGGCTAATGTTTGCCAACTCTTTTTCTAGCTCACGGTGTTTGTTAGAATATTCCAGACTCAATTTACTACTAATTATTTAGGCTACTATCTATTAATGATAGTTCAATATGATTCTGTTCGACTGATTTTTGATAAATTATAATATTTTTTTAAGAATTCTTAGTCAGTCAATTAGACGATTTTTTTAACGTCAGCTGTAGCAAATATGTATACTTATCTGGCCTGAATAGCCCTTATTGTTCAAACCAGATAGTCGATTATAAATTGAGAGTAGATAGGAGCTTTTGTCCCCAACCAATTAGTTTGTCATTTTTAAAGACTAACGGAGTCGTGTAATCTTTTGTCGTGTCGCCATCTGAGTTTACATGATGAGTACGATAATAAAGAACTCGGTATTCCTCTTTTCCTTGTAAAAACGCATCAGAAAAACTCGGGGAACCTAATCTGGCAATGACATCTGAATAGCTGCTCTGCAGTGATAACTGACTAATCAGGGTGGTATTTTCTTTTTGCTGCTCGCGCCAGTCTTGATTATTCCAGTCTCTGTCTCCGTCGATAATAATACAACCACTTAATGAAGTGGCAATACTACTAGCCAGCATCAGTTTTACTAATATTTTCATGTGTTTCCTCATCAATTACTTCTTGAAGTTATTTTTTATCTACCACCAGTATTCTGATTAATACTGATTTACCGGTTAAAGCCTGGTCTCAGATATTAACAAGAGCTGTCGTTTGCAAGTTTGGTGTACTACTGAACTATAACACGCGTTATTGAGAGAACCAATTTAAAAGATATTTCAATTTATGTATTGGCCAAATAGTCGAGCTTATTGTGATAAGGATGGTGCTCTTGGAAATGCTGAACTTTGAACTCTTGGTTTGAGGCTTAGTTCTATATGCTAGATTAACTCAGACTCTTACCGATGCATAGACTCAATTACTATGAGTTTATGCATCAGGCAAGTTGATATAAGATTAACTAAATTTAACTTTATAGAGCAGGCTATATAGTAATGGAACCACACCAAGAGTGAGCAATGTTGCTAACATTATTCCAAATATAATAGCAACTGCCATAGATTCCCATAAGGGACCACCGCCGAGTGCTAAAGGAATCATTCCGCCAATAGTTGTTGCTGTTGTTAAAAGTATTGGTCGTAACCTTTGTTGGCATGCAAATGGGATTGCTTCAGTGAGTGGTAAGCCATTTTCTTCATTTTCAATCTTTATCCGATCAAGTAACACGATGGCATTGTTAATAACAATACCCGCCAGTGATATGACGCCAAGCATTGTCATAAAACCAAATGGTAAATTTGTGATAACCAGACCGACAACAACGCCAATTATAGAAAGCGGAATAGTCAGTAATACTATCAGGGTCTTTCTGATTGAATTAAACTGCCAAACTAATAGCAATAGCATAATGAGTCCTGCCAGCGGTAGTTTTACAAATATAGATTGCTGTGCATCGGCAGAACCTTCGATATCGCCTCCAAGCTCCCAGCGGTAACCAAAAGGCCATTGCTTTTGTTCTAAAGTTAACCAGGATTTTAGCTCATTAGAAATGTCCATGGAGTTAAAACCCGGTTCGATATAGCTCGAAATTGTGACTGTTTTCAGCCTGTCACGTCTTAATATTTTTGAGGTTTGCCACTGTAGATCCATAGTTGCTACCTGGCTTAGTGGGACTGTTTGTCCTGAGGCCTGAGAAAATACACCAATATTTCCGAGTAAAGAAAAGTCCGCCGGGGTATTTTTGGGGCGATTTGCTCTTAATACGATGGGGATCAGTTTGTCGCCTTCTCGATAGTTTGTTGTTTCCAGACCGGTTAAGTAAGTTTGCATTGCAGAAGCAACTTCATCGTTGGTAACCCCGGCAATTTGGGCTGAAGTATTATCAATATTCATCACTATTTTTTTTGAGCGAGCTCCCCAGTCATCAACAATGTTTTTGGTTCCGGAAATGCTGGTCATTTTAGTTTTTATTTGATCAACAAGTTCAAATAATTTCTGCTGATCTCTTCCCATAATACGCACAGCCACAGGGGCTCCTCCTGCGGTGCCCAGCGGTATAAAGTCAACTGTTGGTGTGACATCGGGGTAGTTATTCTGGATATAATGCTCTAGCTCCGGAAATATTCGCTCTTTGGCAATTCCAACATCGGTTACATTGCCAAGAATAATGGAGTAATTAGGCGCACGTGCATGTGAAGGTGCTGACAAAGTAAACCTTGGTGGGCCTTCGCCAATATAAGTTCCCCAACTGACAAAACCTCTTTCCTGTTTATCGGTTACGGTTAAATGAGATTGAATATAGCGTTCAACATCATCTGTAATTTTAATGGTTCTTTCAATTGGTGAACCATCCGGAGTTTTTATTTCGACGGTAACCACCGGCTTATCATTTTCAGGAAAGAAAACATTTTCGATTAATCCAAATCCCTGAATAGATATAAGAAAAATAGCGATAATACTTACCAGAGAAAGCCAGGGTTTTTTTATTAGTGAAAGTAATATATTTCGGTAAGATAAATAGAATGCTGAATCAAACTGGTGATCACTCTTCTTTTGTTTTACCTTTAAAAACCAGACACATAAAAGAGGAACAAGTGTTAGTGCTAGTAACCATGAAACTATCAGCGTGATAGTAACAACTTTAAATAGCGGTGCGGTATATTCACCAACCTGTGATTCAGCCAGAAATATAGGTAAGAAGGCCGCAGAGGTTGTTAGCGACGATATTAGCAGGGGAAATTTTAGCTCCATAGCACTCTTAACTGACGCTTCTTTTATTGCTTCTCCTCTTTCGACTCTGACAATAATGCTCTCACTCATTACAATGGCATTATCAACTAACATGCCTAAAGCAATGATTAACGATGCGAGTGACATTTGATCAATCCCAATATCTAATTGCTGCATAACAAATAGTGCAATAATCATTGCTGATGGAATTAACGAAGCAACGATAAAGCCAGTTTTTAATCCAAGAAAAACCAGCATTACGATTAGGACTATTCCAATTGCCTGCCATACATTACCAAGAAACTCTCCTATTTTATTATCGACAACATCAGCCTGGAATGATAAAAACTCAAAGTCAATACCAATTGGATAGACTGTTTTTAAATATTCTACAACTTGTTTTATTTCATTCCCAAGATCAACAATATTTCCGCCTTCTTTTAGTGATATGCCAAGAGCTATCGCTGGCTCTCCACTACTTTTCATTAGCATTTCTTTAGGATCAACAAAAGCGCGTGTTATGGTCACAATGTCGCTGAGTTTTACCACATTCTTTGAGTTTGGAATGTTGATGATAGTTTTTGCCAATTCTTCTATCGAGTTAAAATTTCCGGTAGGTTCTATAATGATTTTTTCATAAGGTGTTGAAAAATCCCCCCCTGAACGGATAATATTTTTCTGGGTTAGGATAGTATGTAATTGTCCGGGCGATATTCCATACTCAGTGAGTCTGGCATTATCGTATTCCAGGAAAATACGCTCTTCCTGGGCGCCAACTATTTCGACTTTTGCAACATCATTGATTAATAAGATTTCATTTCTGACTTCGTCGGAAACCTGTTTTAATTGGCGATAATTAAATCCTTCTCCGGTAATAGCAATGACAGTGCCAAAAATATCTCCAAACTCATCATTAACAAAAGGTCCTTTCACTTCTTTAGGTAATTGTCGTTTTGCATCATTGACCTTTCGTCTTAGCTTGTCCCAGATAGGCCTTAGCTTTTTATATTCTTCTTTTAGATCAACATAAACCAGTGACACTCCAACCAGTGATTCGCTGCGAATATGCTTAACCTCTGGCATTTGTTGAATTTCCTTTTCTAACTTATCAGTGACTAACTGCTCTATTCTCTTGGGGCTGGCTCCGGGAAGCTGAGTTTGAATAAATGCTGTGCGTACAATAAATCCGGGATCTTCATTTTTAGGCAATGAAAAAAATGCATTAATACCCGCTAATAAAAAGATAAGAAAAATAATGCCAAAGACGCGATCTCTTTCGATAGCGAAACGAGTGATATCCATAAGAGGCTCCCTAGTAACTACCTAAAATCGGTTTTTCGAGTAATTTAACTTCCATGCCATCCAATAGTCGCCTGACTCCAGCGGTGGCGATTAATTCGTTTTCATTGATACCTGTTATTATCTGTAATCCATTTTGGGCTTCCTCTCCGATAGTAACCTGCCGTTTTTCTGCTTTATAAATGTCATTACCAAGAGGTAACAACACAAATACAAAATTCCCCTTATTATCTTCACCAACAGAGAGGTAGGGAACAAATATACGGCTTTGTTGTGGATCAAACATTTTGCTCGAAAAATCGAATTGAATATTGGCAGTCATGCCGGTTGGTAATTCCGGGCAATCTCCTTCCAGCGTTGCTTCTACCGGAAATGTTCCACCGGATGCTGCGGCAATACCCACTTCACTGATCGTTGCATGGTAATTTTTGTCTAACTCTGAACTGGTAACTACCACTACATCATCGCCGGTATTAATTGACTGAATAAACTGTTCAGGTATGGAAACACTGACTTTGGGACATCGCCCACAATTAATACGAATCACTCCCTGGCCAGCTTTAACGCCTTCGTTAGTATCTGCCAGAACGGCAGCAATAGAGCAGGCCTGAGGGGCTTTGAGCCGGGTATAAGATAATTGTAACTCAGAGGATTCAAGTTTTTTTCTGGAAACTTCGGTGGTGGCTTTTGCTGACTCTGCATTGGCTCTGGCAGAATCTAAATCACTTTTTGATGCATTGTTATTTTCATACAGTTCAATGACTCTCTCATAATTTGCCTGTTGATTACGCTGATTAGCGATTGCCTGCTTTAAATTCGCCTGTGATTGTTGTAATGCAACGCGGTAATCCGTGGCATCAAGTTCTGCGAGTATACTGTCCGAAGCGACTTTCTGACCTAGTTTGACATATCTTCTGGCAATGGTGCCGCCAACCTTAAAACTGAGTTCAGCATCAAGGCCTGCTTCTATTACTCCAGAGAAGGTCTGTTTTATCTCTCCGCCTTTCGGTATTACCTTGATGTATTGTACGGGTCGATAGGTTTTTTCCGGAAGTAAAACTTCTTGTTCGCATGCTGCTATCAATAGTACTAACAAGCCTGTTAGAAAGGCATTTTT
The DNA here is from genome assembly GCA_965366725.1 of uncultured Kangiellaceae bacterium. Taxonomy (GTDB): domain Bacteria; phylum Pseudomonadota; class Gammaproteobacteria; order Enterobacterales; family Kangiellaceae; genus Aliikangiella. The sequence goes on along the minus strand of CBDUHU010000034.1, from coordinate 7,863 downwards.
AAAGTTTCTCATTTTGCTCCCCTATTGAGCTTCAATTTCAATTCCATTCTCACGAAAGAATCTGATTAGTCGGTCAAACCACTGATTACTGAATTGCCCTTTTAACAGGGGCTTGAAGTCTCCAGCAGTACGCATTAGTTGTATATAATCTTGCAAAAATGCATATTCGGCATTTGCTGCCAGCAACTTGGCGTTAAGTGCATTATTTTGCGCATCTAATAATTCTGCAATAGAAACTCGGCCGTTTGCATAGGCATTGGCAACCAGGGATAACGACTCTGAGGCAGCATCAGCAGATATATGACTCAATTCAATACTGGGATATGAACTACCAACATTGAACAGTGCCTGTCCGGTTACCGTCACTATATTTTGTTTTAAAGCTTTGCGTTGTAGTTCTATTTGCTTCTTTTCAAGCTTTTTTTTACTGGTATTACTGCGTCTCTGCCCGCTAAGATCAAAAGGAAGACTCGCCTGAATTCCCAGCATCCATTGATTCTGTTCGATATTGTCTAATGCACCAAAGCCGCTCTGGTTAATATTTCTGCCAGCTTGTGCAACTAAACTCACATCCGGGACATAATGCCCTCGTTGGTTTGCCAGTAACTCACGTTCATTGATGTCCAGAAGTGAATCAAACCCCTTCAGTTCTGGAGAGTTTTTAACAGCCTCCATTTTATAAAATTTCTGGAATCCGTTCCATTGGATCTCATTACCAACGAATTTCTTAAAACGATCACTAGTTAATATATTCAGTAGGTCTGATATCTCAGGTGTACGTGCATCAACCAGAATGCCCTCTGGTAAGTTCATTATTCTGGCGAGTTGTAATTCAGCATTTTTTCTGGAAGCTTCAGATGAGAATAAGTCTTTTCTATCGGTTGCCAATTGACTCTTCCAACGCAGCACATCAGATTTTCCCGACGCTCCAACTCGCAGTCTGTTTTCCGCTAGTTCAAGGTTTTTTCTGGTTACTTCGAGATTGGATATTCGTATTGCTTCTGCCGATTTTGCTCTTAATAAGTCCAGATATGCAGTGGCAGCCTGTTGTGCAATATCCAGAACTTTTGCTTCATAGGTCGCTATTTCATTTTCGCTTAAAAGCTGACTAATATGGTAGTTTGCCCAGGTTGATTCTGAATATAATAATTGGGAAAAATTTAACTGAGCATCTGCTCTTTGTTCAGGGTTGGCGCCGGCAATAACCTGTTCTTTATTGATCTTATTGTAACTGGCCGAGAGAGAAAGTGATGGGTACAGATTTGATTTTGCAATTTTAACATTCCTACTGGCTAAATCAATATTGATAGCAGCTGCCTGTAAATCAAGGTTGTTATTAATTGAAAAAAGTACCGCTTCTCTGACATTAAAAGCTCTTCGGTTGCTGAATTGGTTTTTATTGATCACCTTAGCATTTAACACATCATTCCATTTAGGTGAAAAATTAATCGCCAGCCCAGTTCCTTTATTGTATATCACTCGATTATTAAACTGCATAGAGACGGAAAGCTCTTGTGCATTAGTACCCAATAAAATACGCTGAATATCAATTGCTATTCGGCGAGACATTTGAGTTCTCGCTTGTCCCATCTGATTAGCTGTCACCAGAAAGCCTGCTTCCACACCTTCTTCACCAATAAAACTGTAGCTGGGTAGTTTTTGTTCAATCAGGAGTTGAGCCAGTTCGCTAACTTCTTCATCGGAATATTGAGAAAGTACCCCGACCAGTGCTGCTCCAGCTTCTTCAGGTATACTTTGCACAGCTTCTTGTGGACTACCAACCATTGGAATAATAAGAAACTCAACATCAAAGTTGCGTGAAGCCTGATCGAGTAGTTGAATAAATTGAGGCCAGCTTTCTGATAATATTGGTTCAATCAAAACCGCCAGCTTTCTAACCTGAACAAAGTCTCTGAAAAATACAATTTCATATCCTGCTTCTTTAATATCAGCGATATAAGTGAAGTTGTTTTTTCCACTGGTATCTCCTTTTACTGGAAAGCTTTGTGCCACCGGATCGATTGTAATCGCGGCAATGGTTGGCTTTGGATGACTATTTAATTTGGCTATTTCGTTTGAAGAGACAGCGCCTAGCGTAACAATGATATCAACCGACTGATCCTGGTAGTTGTTCTTTATGATTTGATTAATTCCTTTCAGGCTCCAATCTCCAGTTGTTTTTTCTGTATTAACAAATCTGGGGTTAAACTCGCTACCTAGTAAACTAATAATTTCTTGTTTAACCTTTTCTTCGGCTAAAAAGTTTTTTTGGGCTGGGCCATCTTTGATTAATGCGATATTAATTTCTCTGGCAAATGTAATGCCACTAAAAAACAGGAACAAAAAAATGATTAAGCTTTTTGATGACATGAAATTGTACCTTTCCACATGTTAAGATAAATACCAATGAATGAGTTATTAAACAATACTAAATGATTCTAAACTAGAAGCGAGTTACTTTTTTTGTCATAGCTGTTTTAGCAAAAACTGAAACATTCATATTTAATGACAGTTTCAACAAATAGAATCACCTTTTGCTATTATTGTTTTTTCAAATGCTAGTAATAAGCTGATTGTAACTTATTATAGTCGGACTGAAAATTATAACTATAGTCTTTTTTATCGCCTGAGTGGTTAATATTGAGTAATATTAACCATCTGAACATTAATAAGGTATCATTTTAGCCAAATATGTCCTTGAGTCCCGAACAAAAGAAACTACTTATTGATGTTGTCAATCAGAAGTTAGCAGAGCTTGAAAAGCACCTGGAGTTGAGTGAGCAATCCAGTAAAGTCGTGGAACTCGATCAGGCACTTTCCGGAAGGGTTTCCAGAATTGACGCAATTCAACAGCAGAAAATTGCACAAGCCGGTTTAGCCAGTGCTAAACATGAACAATTTCGTTTAAAGCAGGTTTTAGCTTCAATTGATCGGGATTGCTTTGCTGAGTGTGAAGAGTGTGGTGAATCGATACTATTTGCAAGGTTAATGATAAAACCAGAGTCGGTGTATTGTGTTAACTGTCAGCAGCAGATTGAATCCTGATTGAATTAAGGCATTGGGCAATTTGTTGCTGGATAAAGTTTAGTTCTCTTTGGTTTTTTGTCTGTTTTTCTGCTTTTTTATAGTGAATGAGTGCTTGCTGTTGTTGCTTGTTATCAACATAGAGTGCAGCAAGGGTCGTATGATAATGACGGTAATTTTTTAATTCATTTTCCAGGTTAAGTATGTCAGTAATTGCTTCACTTTGTGAACCAGTTTTAGCAAGTACTATAGCAGCATTTAATTTAATGACGGCTGTTGGAGATTGCTTTATTAACAATTGATATAGTTGGTAAATCTGATGCCAGTCTGTCTGGGTTTCAGATCGCGCATTGTTATGCAGCGAAGCTATTGCAGCCTGCAAAGCATATGGCTTTGCGCCACCGAGTTTTAGTGCTTTATGAGTCAATATATTCGCTTCCTGAATATTTCTTTTCTTCCAAAGTGTACGATTTTGTGCGGGTAGTAAAATAATATTCCCTTCGTTATCAATTCTTGCTGGAGAGCGTGCATCCTGCTGTAACAACAATGCCAGTAAACCAATAACTTCCGCATTATTTCTTATGCATAAATGTAACAGCCGTGATAGCCGAATTGCTTCTTTGCATAAGCTTTCTTTGATCAATTTTTTTCCTTCGGTTGCCAGGTAACCTTCATTAAACAGGAGATAGATTGTTTTCATCACTCCTGCTAATCTTTCTGGCCAACGTTCTTTTGTTGGAATTTCATATTGAATATTGTTCGCATTTATTTTTTTCTTAGCGCGCGTTAAACGTTGCTCAAGGGTTTTGTTCTTAATAACCAGGGCATTAGCTATCTCTGTCAGGTTTAATCCGAGAACATGCTTTAATGCGAGTGTTATCTGGGTTTCTGGAGCAAGTGCCGGGTGGCAGCAGGTGAATATCAGGCGTAATAGGTCATCGTTGTAACTCATTAATAATGCTTGTTCGCTCAAATCTGGTAATTCAACTAGCTCAGGAATATGTTCAATTGAACAATGTTTTCTGTTTTTACGATAATCGTCAATATATTTGTTCTGACCAACGCGAACAAGCCAGGCAACAGTATTTTCTGGTTGCCTGGATGGCCAGCTTAACAAGGCTTGCTCAACAGCGGACTGAAGTGCATCTTCTGCAGTATTTATATCTTTTAATTGAACAATTAATTTTGCTAATGCCTGTGGATAAGCGGTCTGGATCAAAGCATTAATCATTAGTGGTTAACGGTCAATTGAGAAAAGTTAAATATCAGATAATATTTACAAAATGCCATTATCATTAACCCTGAAAATGGAGCAATGTGACTCGCTGTTGATTTATAAATAAAGCTCAGCAATAGTCTGGTGCTCAGACTATTGCTGATGATAATTCTACACCAATGATGTTGAATTATCATCAATGCTCGAAATTCATGATTGGACGAACTTCTATACGACCGAATTTAGCGCTTGGGATCTGTGCTGCTTTTTCTATAGCAACATCCAGAGAGTCGCATTCTAACAGGTAATAACCACCAAGTTGTTCCTTTGTTTCTGCAAATGGACCATCAGTAATAAGAACTTCATTATTACGAACTTTTACTGTTGTTGCCGTATTGGTTGGTTGAAGCGCATCTCCCGCTACAAAATGACCTGACTCAGTAATATTCTGAGTAAATGTCATATAGTCTTGAAAAATTTTATTGTTCTGATCTTCATCTCTTGCCGTAGCAAGTTGTTCTGCTTCATATATAAGGCATAAAAACTGCATTTTTATTCTCCCGTTAAATGTGTATTAATCAAAATTATAAGCTAAAGCTAATGGTTTAGCTTTGTCGCTATTTGGCACCAAAATATCAGTACTACTAATCAGACGTATGACGAGCCCAAAAACCGACACTGGGTATAAAATATTTTTATGGCTAAGAAAATAGTGATATATCAGTAATATTACAAGCAGTAATAGTGCTGATTAACAAAGCAGGTTATCAATGCTAATAATTGAATATATGCTAAACTAGTAGCTAAAAAGCATAATAGTGAGAATAACAGGGCTTCAGGGAATGTCCCAAATATCATAGCAAAATAGCTATTTATTAGACTTATAATTTCACCATCAGATAACATAGGGTAGATAAAAATGAAATTTGATATTTGTAGAACTTTGGGAATGTTAGTTAGCATTGCCATATTATCGACAGCAACTTTCGCTAATGATTCTAAACATGGTGTTTCTCAGGCGAGTCCTTCTGGTTGCGCTGGTTTTGGTCCGCAGTCTCCCCGTGATATTGATCTTGGTATGGGGACTAATCCTATTATTTTTTCGCAAGCTCCAAGTTACAAAAAAATGAACTTATGTAATATTCATTTTCATAATAATGCTGAGCATAAGGCAAAGGATTTTTCAATATTTTCTGCTGTAGAGGGAAAAGCAAGTGCCAGTGGTTATCAATGCAATATAAGTCGTTCTTTGAGCAAGATAGAATTAACAAAGCCCGACAAGAACATTTGTGAGGGCTTAAAACCTGGCGATACTATAGAGGTACATTGGGTTCACTCTTCCTGTAACGTAACACCTGGTAAGAGTTTAAATTCCTGTCTGGCAGATACTTGTGCCAACCCTTCATTAAGAGTTGAAACCCAGGTTTTTACATTAGTCAATGACCCGGCAGCGCTAAACTTTGAAGATATGGCTTATCGTAATAATATAGTTAACGGATACCATCAGGCTAAGTCTTTGCCTGATGGTACTGGAAAACCGGTGGAATATATCGGATCGACTACTGGAACCAGCTATTCAAACCAGAGCTGTTCTGAATATCAGGTTTCATGGAGTGTGCGACCTCAATGTGCGAAATTAGATATTAACAGTTTAGGAAAATGGTGTGGGAATAATGACTTTGCTGAAAAACATGCTCACGGAGTGCGCGAGTTAGTTACAGATCCTAAACTGTTATCCACCATTAAATAAAAAGATATAACTAAAATTTTATTTCTGTATGTTTATTAAGAGATGGAGTGTTGTACTTTGTCTCTTAATTGCGTCCTGCCATCACTCCACCGTCAACATCCCACACCGTTCCTGTGACCCAGCTAGCATTATCACTCAGTAAAAAATTAATTACATTGGCGACATCTTCGGCAGTTCCAATCCTTCCAATAGGATGAAATTCGTTAAATGTAGCTAATGTCTGTTCAATTTGCTCTGGAGCGATAAAGGATTCATAAATCGGCGTTTTTACTACTGCGGGAGAGACTGCATTAACTCGAATATTATGCTCTGAGAGTTCCATTGCCAAATGCTGAGTTAATGAATGTAGTCCTGCTTTAGCCATTGAATATGCAGAAGAGGGGGTTGCTTTGATTGCTTGTTTTGCCCACATTGAACCAACATTGACTATCGAACCTCCACCGTGATGACACATATTTTTAACCACCGCCTGTGAAATAAAGAACAAAGCTCGATTTATTTTCTGGTACTCATCGTAGTCCTGATATTGATGTTCCATAAAAGGTAATGGAGTAAATTTTCCGGCGGCATTAACCAGGTACTTAATATGAAAACTGTTGTTAGCTATATCCTCAATCAAACTATCTACTTGAGACTGTTGATAAAGATCGCATGCAACAGTGTTAATATTAGCATTGCCTGAAAGTTGCTGTTTGGCATGTTGTAATTTTTCTTCGGAGCGACCGCTGATGAGGCAACCTATATTTTGTGCAGATAAGGCACTGGCGGCCGCCAGTCCTATACCGCTGGAACCACCTATTATTAGTGCAATTGATTGTTTGTTTTTCATTACTTTACTCCTGTTATTAAACTAGTTCGAACAATTAGTTGATATAATTAAGTTGTTTGCGGTGTAAACTGGATTAGCGCATTACTATTGATATGGCGCTGGTTTTATCTTAACCTCGCAAGACTGGACGTAGCATACAAAACTGAGTAACCTACTGAAAAGTAGGTACCTTTGGGTAGGGTAGGTACATTTTGGTATATCTTTATGGAAGCTAAAGAAAAAAAATTTTTAAGAAAATCACCACCATTAAAAAGTGCGCGAATGGTTGAGACTATTTATGGGTGTAAATGGTCTTTAACAGTTTATCAATTATTGGCTGCTGATATTAATCGGCCGGGAAAGATGGTTAGCAGTGTTGAGGGGCTGACCACCAAAGTATTGAATGAGTGCTTGCGTAAAAACGTTAAGTTTGGAATTCTTGAGAAAATTACCTTTAACGAACTGCCACCAAAAGTTGAATACAAAGTCACTCCTTTCGGTAGAAAGTTCCTACGTGTGATTGAGCATCTGGAAGCGCTTCAGGATGAAATATCGGTAGACAATTAACTCTTTTTATAATTTGCTTCTCTTTTCTGGTTATTTTAAAGCAGGTTCTGATTTATCGGGCTAAAATTGGCTCAGGCGATTGAAAATAAAGATATTCTTGGATTAACGAATGTTTTCTGCATACAAAAAATTGCCATTTACTTAAAGTGTTCAAGCTATCCGGGATAATATTTGTGAAAGCCTTGATCTGAGTCGTGACTATCAACTTGAGCACTGATAACATGGTCAAAAATTTTATGTAGCAATCAATATCTGGAAATTTAATCAAGGAGTTCTGTACCAAAAACCAATAAAAACTGGGCTAAAGAAATCAAGTTAGCACTTGAAGAAGGTCTGCAATTATTATCTGAAACGGAACAGGAAATTGGTGAGGAAATGCCGTCACGGCTATTTGTTTCTGCCCCGGTAATAGCGATGAAAAACAGGTGAGTCGACTTTACTAAACAAAAGGAAGCGGTTAACTATGCTTGTGAAAGCGTTGTTTCGATGTTACGTGAA
>CBDUHU010000033.1:0-13538 GCA_965366725.1 uncultured Kangiellaceae bacterium | reverse complement strand
GCTCAATATTAGAGCTTGTGCTTTGTCTTTATCCTATTGTACCAGCGAAATCAGCCAGTGCGTATCCCGAGCATGACAAAGATTATTATATATTTGGCTTAATATCTTGAGATTGAACCTGTTGCAATAGCATTTCATAGTCTATTTTTACTAATGTGAATTTTTTACAATACTTGTGTTGATTGCTTCACTGTACAAAAAATGGAAATAGACCCATTCTAAATATTGAAATTAAGTTTATTAATTGATTGGAGTTAATCATGATAAGACTGCTGCTGATTTTCGCTTGTTCCCTCATTTCATTTACCTGTTCTAGCTGGTTAAATGCACATGCGGAACATGATAAAGCGCGCTATGTTTCGCCCGATGGTGTTGATAGTGGTCGGTGTGATGTGTATTCGAAACCCTGCAAAAGTATTATATACGCAGTGCAAAATGCTAATAAGGGGGACAATATCCGATTAGCAAATGGTAATTATGAAGTAAATAATACCGATACACTATTTTACCTTCTGAGTCAGACATTGCCGATAAAGGCAAATTTTAGTCGAAAAGATAACTTTAAAAAAGCGGATAAGAAACATATTACAAGACTAATTGGCGTACCATTGGAATATGCTCAGGAATTAACAGAAAAAGGGTTTAGCGTGATTGTCGATAGCAAAGGGCAATCAGACAAACAACTAACCAATCTGGATAGTCAGTTAGCCGTTTACTCACGTTTACAAGAACAGAAAACCGAGCTTAATTGTAGTGCTGGACTGGCTGGCGATCATCCTTGTAATAATATCGATTTATTAGCTCATGTGCCGTTATCTGGTTTCTCAACAAACCCATCTGAAGCCAATGATATTTGGGGACATTTTGATCTAAACGATTTTAAAGAATATGCCTTAATTGGATTAAGAAATGGCATTGGCATTGTAGAGGTAACCGATCCAACCAACCCCAGAGTCGTTAATACTATTTCAAGTGATTCAACGGTTTGGCGAGATCTCAAAGTTTATCAATTTTTTGATCATGAAGAAAAACGCTGGAAAAGTTTTGCTTATGTAACAGCTGATAATGCTTCAGTCGGACTAATGATTATCGATTTAAATCAGCTACCTGAAACTGCTTCTGTTGTTTCTGTCGATCAGACAGATTTAAGTGCACACAATGTTTATTTAAGTAATGTTGATTATTCCACGGGCGTTGCATTAACCGATCGCTCACCTTATTTACATATTGCTGGTTCAAATAAAAATGGTGGTGCATTTAATACCTATGAGTTAGCAGACCCAAAAAATTTAACCAGTGTATATAAGCCTGTCGATGCAACGCGAAACGAATATACACATGATGTTTCATCAATGGTAATCACCGACTCAAGAAAAGACACTCAGTGTGTTAATGGCAGTGATCATTGCCAGGTATTCTTTGACTTTAACGAAAATGATTTTCAGTTGTGGGATAAAACAGATAATAACCAGCCTGAGCGACTCAGTACAACCACATATCCTGATGCCAACTATGTTCACTCTGGATGGTTCACCGAAGACAAACTTGTCGTAATTGTTCATGATGAACTTGATGAGCAGCGCGCCTCTTTAAATACCACAGTGCGTTTTTTTGATATGAATAATTTAAAGCAACCAGTCCTTCTTAGTACCTGGACTGGACCAACAAAAGCAATCGATCATAATGGGTTTGTGCGAGGAAATCGATATTATTTGTCAAACTACGAACGCGGACTGACAGTATTAGATATTAGTGATCCTTCAATACCTAAGGAAGCCGGTTTTTTTGATACCTATCCATTGAATGATAATGCATCATTCAATGGTGCCTGGGGAGTTTATCCATTTCTTCCCAGCGGAAATATTTTAGTGTCTGATATTAATAGTGGGTTATATATTTTAAGAGACAGGACATTAACTAGCCCTAACGGAACAATTAACTTTTCACAAAAACATTATGCAGTAACTGAAGGAGAAACCGTTGCCGTCAATGTTGCAAGAACGAATGGTTCACAAGGTGTGGTAACTGTTGGTTGGGAATTAATGACCGGTGCTGCCAATGGCAATGATTTTGTTGTTAGCTCTGGTCTGTTGGAATGGAGTGATGGAGAACAAACGATTCAAACAATTAATGTTCTCGTAAATAATGATGAATATGGTGAACCTGATGAAACTTTTTTTATAAGACTTTTTGATCCGAAAAATGGTGCAACATTGTCGCAACCAAGTTTGAGTACCATTACTATTTCAGCCAGCAGTGGAAACAATGCCCCCAGTGTTATGTTACCGGATAACATTCAGGCAGGGTTAAACTCCACAGTAACACTGAGCGCAGTTGTAACTGATCCAGACAATGATATTGTTAGCGTTGAGTGGCAACAAATTGCGGGTGAGTCTGTAAACTTATTAAATGCTGATACTTCGACTGCGAGTTTTGAAGCTCTTATGGGAGGAGAGCTTGAGTTTCAATTTACTGCGACTGATGCGCAAGGTAACAGCAGTAATGATTCTATTATCGTTCATGTTAATCATGCGCCAACTGTGCAGGCAGGAAGCGATATCGAAAATACTCAAGGAGCAGTCGTGACTCTTACTGGTACTGCCAGCGATGCTGATGGTGATGAATTGACTTTTAGTTGGACTCAAACTGCTGGTGCGGTAGTCACCTTGTCAAATTCAGATAGTTTGCAGGCAAGTTTTACTGCAACTAATGCTGGTGATTTTATATTTTCTCTGACGGCTACGGATATTCACGGGGAATTTAGTACCGCTTCAGTTAACGTAAAAATTCTTCCTGCTGCTGTTGTTAATCCTCCGGTTCAAGAATCATCTGGCGGTGGTGGAAGCACCAGTATAATTTTATTAATTGTTTGTTCGATTGGTTTTTTACGGAGATTTCAATCACTATAATTGAAGATTAACTTATTTTTTTACCAATGGTATTAATAATTTGATCGAAAAAATATCTCATTTGTGGGTTTGATAGTCATTAAAATACTACTTAGAATGTTTTCTTTGTTAACAAAGTGAATAAAGAACTGAGTATGGGGAATTATTATGGCAAGGAGAGATATTTATGTTAATTTTAACGCGAAAAATTGGTGAAGCTTTAATTCTGGGTGATGATATTGTCATAAAGGTACTTGATATTAATGGCAGTCAGGTAAGAATTGGGGTTGAAGCGCCTAAAGAAATTTCTGTATATCGCTCAGAAATATATCAGCGTATACAATTAGAAAAAATGGCGAGCAACAAAGCCAAAGCAGTTACTAAAAAAAATACAGCCGAAACATTTTTTAGTTCGCCGATAGTCGAAGATGAAGCTGAGCAAGAAAAAAACAAAAAAGCACGAGTTTATATTAAGAAGAAAAGATCCTTTGTGTTGCCTGAAATGGTATGAGTAACTTAGTATGAGTTTTAATTAGTGTTCCTGGCCGATTAATAGGTAGGATGTTAGATATAATTAAAGACTCTAGATTACTAATAACTCATCAGGGGAGCGAGTTAGGATTTTAAAACCTTCTTTTTTTACTAAAATATCGTCTTCAATTCTAATTCCACCCCATTGAGGAATATATATCCCCGGCTCAACTGTGATAACCATATTTTCTTCCAGTGTAATTTCACAGTTAGATTGAAGAAAAGGTTGTTCGTGTAAATATAGTCCGATTCCATGACCAATCCCTTCTCCCTGATAAGCATGATAAGGACTGGAGTCGAGAATTCTTTTCGATCTGAAAAAAGGAATCGTGCCATTAATTCCTGCTCGAATAGATTCGATACCTGCTTTCTGGGCTTCCTTTACCGTTTGGTAGACATCTTTCTGTTGCCTGCTTGCTTCACCGACAACAAATGCTCGGGTCATATCAGAGCGGTAACCATTCACAACCGCGCCAAAGTCGAGGGTAATTAAATCGCCAGCCTTTAGCTGTTTATTTGATGGAATACCGTGAGGTAATGAAGTGCGTGTGCCACTGAGTAAAATTGTTGCAAAGGATAAGCCTTCTGAACCCAGTTTTTGTAACTGATATTCTAACTCCAGAGCTAAATCTCTTTCTGTTGCACCTTCTTTCATATTGGGGACTAATTTGGCTAGTGCTGTATCTGCCATTTCTGCTGCCGCAGCAATATTAGAGATTTCTGTTCTGTCTTTGACCATTCTTTGTCGTTCAACCCAACCTGTTATCCCATGCATGGTTACGAATTGAAGTTGTGCCTGTATTTCAGCAAACATAGTGACATTCAGGTAGCTTTCTTCAAAAGCCAGGTGTTTTACCTTAATTCTATTTAATACTAATCTTAGCTGTTGCCCGAGGCTAAGGTTTTGTCGATCTCTAACGATAACCTCATAGCCATGACATTCTGATTCAGCTTGCTCGGCATAGCGATAATCTGTTATCAGGATTAAATCGGTTGGGGTAATCAGCAAGAAAGCAACATATTGATCGCTACTGGTAAATCCACTGAGATAACGACAGTTCTCGGTATTACTGATTAAAATGCCATCATTATTAGTCTGTTCTAGCTTTGTGCGAAGCTTTTCTATTCGTTGGGCAATAATGTTATTTATCATAATATTAGTCTTACATTACATTGCACACAATGATACAAATATAGGATGACGTCTGCAATCAATATATTTGATATACTGCAGGTTTAGTAGAATCAAATTGTAGTTCTTGATCAAGGTTGTTTTCATAAATAACGTGGGTTCATATGAGTTCAAAAGTAACAGATACCATTAAGCAAGATTTAAAATATCAAATACAGACATTTCAGGACTTGCCATTCAGATTAACCCTTGGCGCGATTGCTGACTATTATACCGTTAGCCTGACACCAGTTCGCCAGGTTGTTGATGAGCTAATAGAAGAAGAGGTTATTCTGCGTAAGTCTAACGGTCGATTAAAAAGAGCAAAGTTACCTGATGGCAGTCAATTGCAGTCACAAACTCAACCGTTACCAAAACCAGTTAATTTAAAGTCAGATCTCGATGAGTTAGTGACTAGCTATGTTGTGCAGTTAAGTCTTAAAAACTACAGTGATTATCTTAGAGAGGAGGCTACAGCACAAAAGTATAATACCGGGCGTACTATTATGCGTCAGGTTTTTTCACGTTTAGCCGGGGTTGGATTTCTTGAGCATGTACCACGTTGTGGCTGGAAAGTTCGTACCATCAGAGAAAAAGACATGTCTGATTATCTTGAAATTCGTGAAATATTGGAAATTAAAGCATTAAAACTTGCTCGACCTTTTCTAGTTAAGCACGAGCTTCAAGCGATCCTTGATGGAAACATTGCTAACGAAGATCCGAGGTTAGCGGAACTTGATAACAACTTGCATAATTATTGGATTAACCGTTGTGATAACTGGTATATCAAAGATTTTTTTAATCGTCATGGTGCCTTTTACACTGCTGTTTTTGAACATGCTTCATTAGGTGAACATATTATATCTGAAATGGCTCAGGAGCATCGTGACGTACTTGAAAGCCTGATTGCAGAAGACTGGGATGAAGCAGAACGAGCACTGGTTAAACATATTCGAGACCAGAAGCCTAATGTGCTAAGTATGGTAAGAACCAGGTTGAGTTAACCTGCAACTGAAACGATAAAGTCATATTTAATGCCGCAATTTTTGCTATTATCGGTTCGTTTTTAATAAGTGCTTATGACTGCACAACGGTGTTGAGAGAAAAATAGCTCTCCAGAGCAATTTAATTCAGTGATATTTATTTAAGATTGTCTGCTTTTGAATTAGATTTTTTGAGCGATCACTTAATTTTGGTTTGCTCATTGGTTATCAACTCTAGTGCGATTTCAACAGGTACTGGCTTTGAGTATAAAAAACCCTGGGCTAGAGGGCAGTTTCGTTTAAGTAAATAGTCTGCCTGTTGCTGTGTCTCAACGCCTTCAGCGATTGTACTAATCCCTAATTTATTCGCTAATGTAATAATTGAGTCAATAATAGCCTCATCTTTTCGATCGACACCAATATCTTTAACAAAACTTCGATCAATTTTAAGTGCGTCTATTGGAAAATCTTTAAGGTACTTAAAAGAAGTATAACCGGTACCAAAGTCATCAAGTGAAATTGCAATTCCCTGTTGCTTCAAGTTGTTTAGTAATTTTACTGCGCTCTCCATATCTTTCATAATAGTACTTTCTGTTAATTCAAACTCTATGCTTGATGCTGGTACACGATAGATGGTCAGATTATCCTCAACAAATTGTGAAAGATCATAATGGTGTAGATGGCGTGCCGACAGGTTGAGGGCAAAGCTGGTTTCTATACCCAGTTCAATCCACTGCTGCATCGTTTTCATTGCCTGAACAATCAACAATTCTGTAATATTTATGATTAATCCTAGCTCCTCGGCAAAAGGAATAAAATCCGATGGAGGGATCATAGTTCCATCAGGCTTTTGCCATCGAGCTAACAACTCAAATCCTCTAATTTTGTTATCATGTAATGCTATCTTAGGCTGATAATAAAGTACAAACTCGTTGTTTCTGATAGCACTTCTTAGATCATTTTCCAGATGCAATCTTGTTTGAACCAATTGATTCATTTTATTAGTAAAAAATTGAAAATTATTCCGTCCTGAATTTTTTGCGTGGTACATTGCTATATCAGCATGTTTTACCAATACATCAGCACTAGTTCCATCCTCAGGGTAGATTGAAATACCAATGCTCGATGAAATAGAAACCTCGTGTTTAACTAACTGAAGTGGCCTGGATATATTCTGTAAGATTGACTGAGCGATTCGACTGATAACTTCAATTTGTTCTATTTCTTCCAACATAATGACAAATTCATCACCACCAAGTCTCGCAACAGTATCATTTTGTCGAGTTGATGTGGTTAGTACTTTGGTTACATTTTTTAATAAAAGATCTCCAATATCGTGCCCGAGAGAGTCATTGATCTGTTTAAATCTATCCAGGTCAATAAAGAACAACGCTAGCTTTTTACTGTTGCGTTTTGCCAGATTGATAGCATGAGTGATCCTGTCCATTAGTAATGCACGGTTTGGCAAACCCGTAAGCGCATCATAGTTAGCGAGTTTTCGAAGTTTCTCCTGAGCTTGTTTTTGTTCAGCGATATCAGTGATCGCAAACACAAAACGAGACTCACCTATTTCATTAGTAAAAGCACTTGCTGTTACTAGCACAGGTAATGGAAGTCTGTATAATCGCGTTAGTCGGCCTTCTCCTTCCCAATGACCTTTTTCTTTCAGTCTGTCAACCATACAGGAAGTTAGTTCCGTATTATTTTCAGCTTGAATAAGAACGGTTAAAGAAAAGCCAAGAATATTTTTTTCCTGATAAGAGGTTGCTCGGTAAAGCGCCGAATTAGCGGCATTAACTTCCAAATGGGAGTTAGTAATGATAACGACGTCCCGGGTACTTTGAAAAGCCTCGCTAAATAATAGCACTTTGTCATGATCGTCCTTGGATTGAGTAATATCAATATAGGTACCTGTGATACGTTTAGGTATACCATTTTCGTATGATTCGGTCACTCTTGCTAAATCCCTAAACCAGGCCCAATCATTGTTTGAGGTTTTCATCCGATATACGAATTCAAATACTTCATGGTTGCCATTTATAAACTCATCCCATTTCTTTTGATAACGCTCTCGTTCATTTTCATGGATATAGCTTAGTCGTGATTCAAACTCAATATATTCGCCGTTTGAACCTTTATTTTTATATCTCGGTTCAAATACCAGGTTATTTTCAGACTGCCAGTCCCAGAGGCCACTGTTACTTCCTGTTAATGCTAACTGAAGTCGCTCTTCACTTTTTTTTAGTATCTGATGGGCATTGAGTAAAGCTAACTGGCGCTTACGTCGTTGCCAGTAAATTATAAAGAAAACCGTGAACAAGAATAGAGTATAGAGAGAGTATGCCCACCAGGAAAATGCGGGGTGAGGTTTGACATTAAGATAGAGTGACTCAGGTTTTGATTCTCGACCTGTTTCATAATCAATTACTGAAATTTTAAATACACTATTACCAGCTTCAAGTTTCGGTAGAAAAAGTTCGCTTTCATTGGTGACTGTCGGGGTGGTCTTCGAGCTACCTTCTATCCAGTATTTATATTTCAATTTTTTGGGATTAGAAAAACTAAGCGCTGAAAATTTTAGTTTTAATCCATAATCATTGTGCGAGAGGTTTAGCTGGTGTTCAACAAGCGGACTGTATACATCGGGCAAAACTCTCGACATCAAGGAAACATTGGTAATGTGAATCGCCAGTTGTCGCTCATTGTTGGATGGCACTAACTGATCAGGATCTACCTTCATTACTCCCTTAATACTGCCAAAATAAAAATCTCCATTTTTAGTAATTAGTGAGGCGCCACCATTGAACTCATTGATTGCAAGTCCATCGTTGGTATCATATACCCTGAAATGGAAAGTATCTTTATTAAATCGGATAAGACCTGAGTTGGAAGTTACCCATAAATTTCCGTTTTTATCAGACTTGAATTCAAGAGGACTATTGTCTGGTAATCCATCCAGGCTGCTGATCTGCTTGACTTCTTTACCCGTCTGATTATCGATGACATAGATCCCAAAACCGGGGTAAGCAATCCAGGTGTGCTTTTCATCTGAATAGACATCCTGAGCGTAAGTGCGTGGTTTATCTGATGGAGGAAGTGAATGTACGACTCTATAACTTCCTGAAGTCTGAGAGTACGCGACTACCTGATCTACCATTGTTATGTAGAGTTCGTCAGAATTGTTAGGATTTTGCCCCGTCATTTTTATCAGTTGTTTTTGTAATCGGCCTTGTGATTCGGTTTTCTCATTAAAACTTAGTTCACCTGTTCGGGTGTTATAGGTATAAAGCCCTTCCTTATGGATTATTGCCAATTTTTCGGCATCCAGAAAAAATAAATCTTGTGGTTGTTTGGTAAATACAGACTCCAATTCTGGTGTGAGCATCAGGGGGGTCTCGGTAAGGGACTCCGTATCAAATTTCTTTATTCCTTCAAAGGTTGAAAGCCACAAGTTATTGCCTTGAAGTTCAATATCTGTAATTGTGGCTGCACTGACGATAGCTTTTACGTCACTGTTAATAAGAAACTGTCTAACCTGATTGGTTTTAGGGTCAATTCTGTTGAGTCCATTAAGTGTACCTACCCAGATATATCCCTGATTGTCCTCTATTGTTGACCATACCTGATTATGACTAAGAGACTGAAAGGTATCATTAGATTGTTGATAAAATGTAAAAAGATCCTGGTTTGGATTCCACCTGAAGGCACCATTGCTGCGACTTCCCATCCATAGGTTGCCTTCATTATCCTTGATCAATGCCAGGATGTTATTATCAGCTGATTGATAGGGAGTATCTGAATAAGCCAGAATATGGAATTTTTCACCATTTTTACTGAGGCGAACAAGACCCTGATGAGTCGCTAACCAATAAAAGTCATCTTCTTCTATCAGCTTCCAGATATTAAGTTCTGGTTCTAACACTTTGACAGGTGGAGAATAATCTGGCTCTTTTAATGATTGATAGATTGCATCAAAGGTAACTTCGTACAATCCCTCAACAGTAGCAAGAAGTAGGTTATTCTGCTTATTGCGGTAAAGGCCTTTAACATTAATTCTATCATCTCTATCATCTCTGCCATCACTGGATTTATCGGGATCAAAAGGCGTCATTTGGTTAATAAATGGAATTTCCTGAACTCTACTGTCTTGTGTATTAAGTGCATAAAGCCCCTTTGAGGTAGCAACGAGTAGATGTTTTTCTAGCGGATAAAGAGCTCTTATCAGTTCTGATGAGTCTAGTCTTGGCTCAAAGTCAGCAACAAATGTCAGCTTTTCGGTGTCACTATCATAATGAAATATCGCTCTTAAGGTAGCCATCCAGAGGTTGTTATTTTGATCTTCCGCAATAGCAAAAAATGCGGAATCCTGCACTGCTCTTCCTTTTGGAAATGGTGGTGAAAACTCTTTAATTGTACTGTCTTTTTTGCTTAGTCGAAAATTTCGGTTTGGAACACTACCGATCCAGATATTATCCTGACTGTCCTGGAAAAGTGTATTAATTTGCTGTATTTCCAATAATTTATCAGGTCCGCTGATAATTTTTATACGATGACCGTCGTATAAGTTGAGACCCTGCTTAGTTCCTAGCCAGAGAAACCCATCATTATCCTGCAATATACTACTGACTTCTCCCTGACTAAGTCCTTCATCTAATGAAAGCTGATTAAGACGGATATTCTGCTTCGCTGAAACGTTTATGAAAGTGAAAAAAGCTAACGAGAACAGTAAAATCTTATGCAAATGAACTCCTCAATCAAGAATAACTATAGCAGTTCTTTAACAGGGAACCTGGTTTATCGGCTAACAAACTCCTGGAGACTGTGGGATATATTAATTCTACTAAGTTTAGCGTTAAGTGGTATGCTTCACTATTCTTTCCACGTAATGACTCATTTTTGAAATAATTATAGAGCCTAACTGTATGAAAAATAAAATAATAATAAGCACTCTGGTTGTTCTTTCTTTAGCGGCGTGTAGTGCTGATCTTGATAAGAAACAGTCTGCTAGTTCGACTGACTCAACCCAAGGGATTAAAAGTGAACAGCTTACTGACGGATTACAGTCTGATAATTTAACGCTAGCCTACAAAGAGGCAACAAAAACCCTATTTCAAGCCAGAGTACTCTATGCGACATTGTACGGACTGCCGGAAGAGCAAGTCGGACAATATTATGCGGATCAAATGGAAATATATTCGCCACAAAGAGAAAGGTTATTACGAGAGGAACTTACAAAACTTTCTGACAGGATTAGTCAACTTCCTTTATTAGTGGATGATCAGATAAGCAAAGACAATCAACAAATAATGGTGAATTTAACACGCTATTTTGCCGGTAGTCCTGACTTTTCAGTAGGCTATATTGACCCATGGATGGGATTATCTCCATTTATTGTCAATCAAATTAATGGTCCATTGATCGATATTCCGCGTTATATGCAAAGTGACCAAAGCATCAGTAATCAGCAGGATGCTGAGGACTATATAGCGCGGTTGGATCAATTTGATGAATTGGTGGATAGCGTGCAGGAGAAGTTGATAAAAGATGCTGAAACAGGCTGGATAGCGCCAAAAGTTAATTTAAAAGGAGCAATTGGCTATTTTAAAAGTTTCACTGAGGCTACGCCTGCGGAACATCCTCTGGTAAAAACTTTTGCTGATAAACTCAAAAAAGTTACCAATATGTCAGAACAGGTTAAGCAGGATTTTATCAAGCAAGCCACGCACAAGGTATCAACAGTTGTTTATCCTGCTTATCAGACTATTGCAAAACAAACTAAGAATTTAACTGATAGAGCGCGAAATGATTCTGGGATTTGGGCACAACCTGATGGCAAAATATTTTATCAGGATGCAATTCTACAACTTGGCGATAGCGAGTTAACTGCTGAAGAAATTCACCAGCTAGGTATTAATGAAGTTAGCAGAATTAGCAGCGAAATGAATATCATATTGAAAGCTAACGGATATGCTGAAGGAAGTGTAGGTCAGCGCATGATGATGATTGGAGAAGAGCCACGGTTTCTTTATCCGGATTCGGATTCAGGTAGATCAGAACTATTGGCTGATTTAAATGGTTATATAGAAGAAATTAATATGAAAATGGGGGAGCTATTCAAGACCGTACCACCCTATGACGTTGAGGTAAGGGCCTTTCCCGTTGAAATTCAAGAGGGGGCTTCAGGTGGACAATATACGCCACCATCTGTTGATGGAAGTAAACCGGGGATCTATTGGATCAATCTGAGAGATATGAAGGCAAATCCGAAGTTTTCACTTAAAACCTTAACCTTTCATGAGGCGAACCCCGGGCATCACTGGCAAGTTTCTCTAAATCTGGCGCAACAGGAATTGCCTTTTCTTCGACGTATTGCACCATACAATGCTTACACTGAAGGTTGGGCATTGTATGCTGAAAAAGTAGCTGAGGAAATGGGGTTATACCAGAATGATCCTTTTAGTAACCTGGGACGATTACAAGCTGAATTGTTTCGTGCGGTTCGCCTGGTGGTGGACACAGGGCTGCATCACAAACGATGGTCACGAGAACGAGCAATTCAATATATGCGGGAAATGACCGGTTCAGCTGAGTCTGATGTTACATCTGAAATTGAACGATATATGGCCTGGCCTGGCCAGGCTCTAGGTTATAAGCTGGGAATGCTTAAAATATTGGCACTTAGAGAAAAATCCAGAAAGGTATTAGCCAATCGATTTGACCTTGCAGAGTTCCACGATTTAATTCTACTAGGTGGTGCAGTGCCAATGAAGTTATTAGAGCAGAGAGTTGACTTCTGGATAGAGAAAAAAGCTCGCTGAAATAGAGTATAAGCTTGCAGATAACAAATTACCCTCGATTCAACTTGAAAAAAACTGGCGTCTCCTGAAGCATATAATAGCTCGCTGGTTTTATTTCTTTGGAATCGAGGGCGGCTAAACCTGGCGATAAGTTTCCAGAAATTCTCCTAATGCCAGAATAGCCTGCTCCAGCTCTTCATAGTGAGGTAAAAATACAATTCTAAAATGATCTGGACGTTGCCAGTTAAATGCACTTCCATGCACTAGTAACACTTGCTTTTCTCTTAAAAAATCGAGCACAAACTGTTCATCGTTTTTGATCCCGAATTTTTTGATATCAATTTTTGGAAATAAGTACATTGCACCGGCTGGTCTGGTGCAACTAACACCTGGAATATCGTTAATCAGTTGGTGACTAAGTTGCATTTGTTGGTAAAGTCTTCCTCCGGGAACAATTAAATCCTGGATGCTTTGATATCCTCCTAGCGCAGTTTGCACAGCGTGTTGCATGGGAATATTGGCGCATAAGCGCATTGAAGATAACATATCCAATCCGGCAATATAGTCTTGGGCAATTCTCTTTGGACCAGTTAAAACCATCCAGCCAACTCGAAAGCCCGCAACTCGATAGTTCTTTGATAAGCCACCAAAAGTGACACAAAAAATATCGTCACTTAAAGTCGCAATTGGTGTGTGTATATGGCCATCGTAGAGGATTTTGTCATAAATTTCGTCAGAATAAATAATGAGATTATGTTCTCTTGCCAGCTGAGTGATTGCCTCAAGGGTTTCTTTTGGATAGACCGCACCAGTTGGGTTATTGGGATTGATTAATACGATAGCACGGGTCCTGGTGGTGATTTTTGCCTTGATATCATTCAGATCAGGGAGCCATCCAGATTCTTCATCACAAACATAGTGGACCGGGTTGCCGCCAGCAAGTTTAACTGCGGCAGTCCACAATGGATAGTCCGGTGAAGGGACCAGTATTTCATCCATGTCATTAAGTAGCGCTTGCATTGACATTACAATTAACTCACTAACCCCGTTACCAATGTATATGTCATCAACTGAAATGGAGAGTAATCCGTAAGTCTGGTAGTATTGATGAACTGCAACTTTCGCAGAATATAGTCCATTTGATGGACCATAGCCTTGCGCTGATGGT
>CBDUHU010000032.1:0-13604 GCA_965366725.1 uncultured Kangiellaceae bacterium | reverse complement strand
GTTAGAAGCCTTGAATTAAAGTGTATAGGCATTAATCATTGTCATCCCGAAGTGCGCACTAATATTAGTGATGTTTGATAGTCATTAAAAATAAAATAATCGAAGGATAGGCAATGGAAAATATAAACAAGCTAAAACGGACTGGCTTTGCGACAAAATGAACTTTTTAGCGACATCGACAAAAAAATGACCAGGTTTTCAGCAGAGCATTGTATTTACCCTGCTTTAACAACAACAGGGAAGACTGATGCCTGCAGCTGAATAGCAAAAGAGTGCTGGAGATACAGGGAGGTTTAGTATTCTGTCCATTCCATCTTTCAGCTTGTCCGTTTTGACGCATTTTTGTTCGCCTCAAGAAATTGATGTGTTAAATAATAAAACCAATTCTGGTAATTTTTTTACTGGAACTTCATTATAAACAAATAATAATTTGAAAGCCCCTGATTACTGGTTAGCTGCTTGAGGGTTTGAAAATAGCTGCAGGAGAGCATAATGACAACAATGAACTGCGTTAGTCCAATAGCGCGATTCCTTTCGATTCTCACCGTTACTATTTTAACGCTTGGACTTTTTAGTTGTGGCGGCGGTGTCAATACTGAGTCGGACTTTAGTTCGGTCAATATTTCAGATCCAGTTGACTGGCAATTGGTTTGGAGTGATGAATTTGATGGTAACTCAATTGATGATGAAAAATGGAATCACGAAGTTAATTGCAATGGTGGTGGTAATCAGGAACAGCAATGTTATACCGAAAGCCCGGAAAATTCTTTTGTTGACAATGGTACTTTAAAAATTGTTGCCAGAATTGCAGAAGATGGTGCACCTTTACCTTATACATCCGCGCGTTTAAATACTAAATACAATGGCGACTGGAAGTACGGTCGTTTTGAAATGCGTGCGAAAATGCCACAGGGGCAAGGTTCCTGGCCTGCATTCTGGATGATGCCAACCTATGAAGAGTACGGTACCTGGCCAAAATCAGGTGAGATAGACATTGTTGAAGCGGTAAACCTCAAAACCCTTGATTCTGAAGGAAATGCCGAGTCTCGCATTTATGGAACGTTACATTATGGTCGAGCCTCACCACAAAATTCGTTTTCAGGAAAAGCTTATGCATCACCTGATAATGTCAATCCGGCTGATGATTTTCATACCTATGCTGTTGAATGGCAGGAAGGTGAAATTCGGTGGTATATGGATGGTTACTTATATGCGACACAAAGACAATCTGAAGTCCGTTTTAATAGCAAGGGCGAGGCTGTTGGTTTAAAACATCGCGGCTGGTTTACTGAGTTATTTGATCCTGTTTCCGGTGAGCTTGAAGTTCGCTGGGATTCTTCACCATTTGATAAAGAGTTTCATTTGCTATTAAATCTCGCTGTCGGTGGAAGCTTCCCATCTAATACCAATAATGGTGGTATTGATCAAGATGCGTTTGTTGAAGGGCAGGTATTTGAAATTGATTATGTTCGCGTTTACGAATGTGCTAATAATCCTGTTACCGGGGTCGGTTGCGAGACTGTCCGTCCAGGTTATAACGATTTAGAAGATGCTTTGGTAGAAGGACAGGCACCAATTCCCTCTCCGCCATCAACCGGTATCGCAGAAAACCTGAATATCTTTATTGATGATGAAAATCCGGAATGGCCAATCTGGGATTGCTGCGGTGGAACGACACCTACAGTTGAACAGGATGATAGTGGACACGGGGGGGTAGCTGAATTTGTCATAGGTGCTGAGCCAACAGTGATGGGCTTTAATACCAGAGAGGCGGCAACACCTAAGCCTTTTGATGCATCACCGTTACTGACCAGCGGTAGTGTCAAATTTGATATGAAAGTGGTGACTGCACCCGCAGACAGCGCTTCTGTATGGAAATTTAAAATTGAAAGCGGTGCCGGAACAACCGCTGTAGAAATGGATCTGAATGACAGTCAGGAAGGTGTTGCACCAGGGGTTGGTGAATGGCAAACCTATACCTTTAGTTTACAAACATTAGCAGATGCAGGACTTGATCTGTCAAATATTGATGTTCTGATGGTGTTCCCCGCCTGGGGGACTGGTGAAGGTGCGGTATATCGAATTGATAATGTCACTATTGCTGCGGCTAGCAATGTTTCTCCCGAGCTTGTTCTGTTTGAAGAAACCACCAATAGTGATTGGTCTATCTGGGATTGCTGTGGCGGCTCAACCCCTTCTGAAGAACTTGATGATGCAGAGCATGGGATGACCGCTGAATTTATTATCGGCGCTGAACCAACGGTTATGGGATTTCTGGCAAATGATGATATCTTCTTTGATGCTTCTGCTTTACTAGCTGGTGGTGTGGTGCAGTTTGAAATGAAGGTGGTGAACGCTCCCGCTGACTCATCTTCTGTGTGGAAGTTTAAGATTGAGTCGGGTGATGCAACCACTGCGGTAGAACTTGATTTAAGCGACAGCATTGAAGGTTTAGCACCGGTTACCGGAGAATGGCAAACCTATACCTTTGATATAGCCACACTTGCAGATGCCGGGTTGGATATTAGTGCGATTGATGTGGTTTTAATTTTCCCTGCATGGGGAACTGGTGACGGTGCTGTTTATCGAATTGATAATGCAAAAATTTATAATCCGGATGCTGGTGGTTTTTCAGGGTTAAAAGTCTTTCAGGACGCAGTTGCTGATTTATGGTCATTGTGGGATTGCTGTGGTGGAAGTACGCCAACAGTAGAACAGGATGATGCTGAACATGGAAATACTGCTGAGTTTGTTATTGGTACAGAGCCAACAGTGGTCGGGTTTCTGGCTGATGACAATGAGTATTTTGATGCATCAGATTACTTAACCAGCGGTGTTGTTCAATTCGAAATGAAAGTGGTTTCGGCACCCGCGGATAGTTCGTCAGTGTGGAAATTCAAGATAGAGTCTGGGGATGCAACTACTGCTGTTGAGTTGGATTTAGCAGACAGTCAGGAAGCGAGCCTACCAGTTGTCGGTCAATGGCAAACATACACCTATTCATTGCAGGATTTATTTGATGCCGGTTTAGATATTGGTCAAATTGATGTACTAATGATATTTCCTGCCTGGGGAACTGGTGATGGTGCTGTCTATCGTATTGATAATGTGATTATTGGACAGCAATCTGTCAATGTAGGGCCTACACTTCCTAAATTAAATTTATTTGCAGATACTTCAGCAGAACAGTGGTCCATCTGGGATTGCTGTGGTGGTTCTACTCCGACCGTGCAGGTTGATGATGCTGCACATGGCAACACCGCTGAGTTTATTATTGGTGAACAACCAACAGTGATGGGGTTTCTGGCTGACGATGATGTTTATTTTGATGCCAGTGAATTATTACAATCGGGGGTTGTTCAATTTGAAATGAAAGTGATTTCAGCGCCCGCGGATAGTTCGTCAGTGTGGAAGTTTAAAATTGAATCGGGTGATACAACTACTGCTGTAGAAATGGATCTGATTGCCAGCCAGCAAGGTGCAGCTCCTGTTGCTGGGGAGTGGCAAACCTATACCTATTCTCTACAGGATTTGTTTGATGCAGGGCTGGATATCTCTCAGCTTGATGTGGTAATGATTTTCCCTGCCTGGGGAACCGGTAATGGTGCGGTCTACCGAATTGATAATGCATTTATCGGTGCACCCTGATTGTTATCGCTAATTATCTATCGATAACAGAAATGTTTTAGCTCGTCCAAATGTTTTGCCAGCAATTAATTTGAGCACTGACATCAAGGCTAACCTGAGAAAATAATTTGAATTAGAATGTAGGGAAATTATGAAAAATATGACCTTCAAGAAACAAAAATTGGCAGCCACTATTTCGCTGTTGTTAGGGACTAGTGCGGTTACACCTGCCTATGCTGAAGAGGCCGAGCAGCTAGTCACAGACAAAGACAAATCTGAACGGGTTGAAGAACAAAAACAAAGTTCAGCGCCGACACCTGAAAGTGAGATTGATGAACTTGATGAGGAAGAGCATTCCAACATCATCCAGATAACCGGTATTCGTGGTAGTTTGCTACGTTCAATGGATATGAAGCGAGATGCGATTGGAGTTATGGATGCTATTTCTGCGGAAGAAATGGGAAAATTTCCTGATACTAATCTGGCTGAATCTCTACAACGTATTACTGGCGTGACTGCAAGCAGGGCAAATGGTGAAGGAAGCCAGATCACCGTTCGTGGTTTTGGTCCATCTTTTAATTTGATGACGCTTAACGGACGACAAATGCCTGGAACGGGTAATACCCGCTCATTTAATCTGGAAAATCTTTCCTCTGAAGGAGTTAGTGCACTAGAGGTATTTAAAACTGCCAGGGCGGAAAAGCCAAGTGGTGGCTTAGGGGCTACGGTTAATATTGTGACCACTAAGCCGTTAGATTCACCTAAGCTAAAATACTCCATTTCTGCTAAAGGGATCAATGATACTTCTAACGAGAAAGGGGATGATGTAACTCCGGAACTTGCTGCTTTGTACAGTAATGCTTTTCTTGACGAAACCTTTGGTGTCGCTATTTCAGTATCTCATCAAGAAAGAGACTTTCAACAGCAAAGTGCACAGGTTGATGGTTGGTTAGCCAATCAAAGTCTGGGTAACGCAAGCGGTGATGATGCGATAGATAATCGTCCCAGAGACGCCAATGGTGATCCCATTGGTAATGTCTTCTTACCACGAAATATGGGATACAGTATTGCCGATATTGAACGAGAGCGAACCAATGGCCAGCTGACTTTGCAATATGCACCAACTGACAATCTGGTTGCAACTCTGGATTACACAGTTTCTGAAGCAGAAACAGCGAATGAAAGTCTGGCTTTTGGAGTATGGTTTAATTTTGGCGGCAATATTAATTCTTATGAGCTTGATGAGCGAGGTACAGCGATCAGACTTAATGAAGCGAATAACGATTATGCACATACTGCAAGAAAAGCGACCACTTTGGTAGAAGCTGAATCAGTTGGTTTTAATCTTGAGTGGCAACTCAATGGTGATACCCGGTTAGAGTTTGATTTTCATGACTCAGATAACACCATTGATTTTGGTGCTGATGATGGTAGTGGCAGTGCACCCTTTGTGATTATCGCACCAAATAATCTGGAAGCTAAGGAGTACGATTTTAGTAGCGGAGATATTCCACAGATCGAATTATTCTGGCCGACAGGTATTGATGAAGCACGCCCACAGGATTTCGATCCTCTGTTTGCCCGTTTTGATACCAGTGGTGGTAAGTCTGAAATTAAACAATTTCAACTCCATGGTGAATGGCTAAATCCAGGTAATAGTAGCTGGGTAGGGGTTAAGTTTGGTGCTGCTTTTACTGATCAGACTATTGGTGGTTATGGTGCTGGTAACGATCAACAGGGACCTAATGGATATAATGGCAACATGGCAATTTTTCCCGATAGCATGTTTACCCGCCATGACACAGGTAGTTTTCTTGATCAACTTGCCGGTGGCGGAAATAACCTGATCACCAACTATTATTATACTTATGATTTTGATGAGGCGATTAGCCGAATGGCTGCTTTCTTCCCCGGATTTTTAACCGACCCATTTGCAACTGGCGGTATTGATTCTATTACTTCGGTGGATGAAGAAACTAGCAGTCTCTATTTACAAACAGGCTTCCAGTTCGATTGGTATGATATGCCGGTAGATTTAAATGTTGGTATCCGCTACGAAGAAACTGATGTCAGCAGTAGAGTTAAGCAAAGAGTTGAACAAGAGATTGTCTGGGTTAATCCAACAGAGTGGAACTTGAGATTTTCTGAATCTGATGGCAGCTTTGTGACCACCAAGGGTAGTTACGATTTATTGCTACCTAACCTGGATTTAAGTGTTGAAATTACTGATGATCTGGTTGCTAGATTCTCTGCTGGTAAAACGATTACCAGAGCGCCTCTGGGGAACCTTGCTGGAATTCGTTCACTATCGGCTAATCCTAAACCGGGGAGTAGAAATGGTAGTGCCGGTAATACCGATCTTGAGCCATTTGAATCAACTAATATCGATATTTCATTTGAATATTATTATGATGAAGGTAGTTATGTTGCGCTAGGCTATTTTAACAAAGATGTTAAAAACTTTATCTCGACTTCTTTTGAAACCATTACTGTTGATGGACTCAGAGATCCTTTTATTGGACCACGACGGGAAGAAGCAGAAGCGCAAGTTATTGCTCGGGGAGAACAGCCGACACTAACCGCGATATTCGAGCAAATTATTGCTAATGGTGGTGGTAATGCCGAAGGACAAGTAGTACAGAATGCCGATGATCCGTTAGTTGAATGGCTAGTTAGTCAGCCAACAAATGGTGAAAGTAAAGAGGTTGATGGAATTGAGTTTGCGATCCAACACTTGTTTGGAGAGTCCGGTTTTGGTGGCGCAATTAATGCGACATTTGTAGATGGAGACGTTGAGTTTGATCGTGATAGCCTGGATGTTCAATCCCCATTGAATGGACTGAGTGATTCCGCTAACTTACAAGGGTTTTATGAAAAGGATGGCTTATCAGTTAAACTGACTTATACTTGGAGAGATGAATATCTTATTGGTATTGGTCAGGCACAAGGTTCGGCTGACGCACCACCGCAATTTAGTAAAGCTTATGAGCAGTGGGATTTGAGTGTTAACTATGATATTACTGATGAGTTAGTTGTATTCTTTGAAGGAATTAATTTGCTTGATGCGACAGAAGAGTCATTCGGTCGTTATCGTGAACAGTTCCTGAGCGCTCGACAATATGGACCAAGATATACTCTCGGTGCTCGCTATACATTTTAATAACAAAAACACCGGGGGCTGATAAATAGTGACTCAAGCAATTCGCAAAGTGACAATTGTTGGCGGCGGTTCTGCTGGTTGGTTAACTGCTGGGGTAATTGCTGCTGAACATATGTCCAATTCAGATAGCGGTGTTAAGGTGACTTTAATTGAGTCACCTGATGTTGAGCCGATTGGTGTTGGCGAAGGAACCTGGCCAACAATGAGAGCGACGCTAAAGAAAATCGGAGTTACTGAAACCGATTTTCTTCGCGAGTGTGATGCATCATTTAAACAAGGCGCCAAGTTTGCAAAGTGGGTAACCGGACAAGATAATGACGCTTATTACCATCCATTAGTTTTGCCCGAAGGTTACACTGAGTTTAACCTGGCTCCACATTGGTCAGCTAATTCTCACTCACGCTCTTTTGCAGATGCCGTCACTTTTCAGGGATACTTGTGCGAAAATGGATTAGCTCCCAAACAAAATACAACTCCGGAATATGCACATATAGCCAACTATGCTTATCACCTTGATGCTGGAAAATTTACCAAATTTTTGCAACGCCACTGTGTCGAGAAATTAGGTGTTAACCATGTACTTGATCATGTGGTAAAAATTAACTCAAATGACTCGGGTGATATTGAGTCGGTGAGCAGTGAAAACCATGGTGAAATAAAAGGAGATTTGTTTATTGACTGTACAGGGTTTAATTCGCTTCTGTTAGGTAAGCATTTTAATATTCCTTTTGTTAACAAAAAAAATATATTATTCAATGATTGTGCTTTGGCCATTCAGGTTCCCTATTCAACTGATAACGATGAAATTGCATCGCACACAATATCGACGGCACAAAGTGCTGGTTGGATATGGGATATTGGATTATCTTCGAGGAGAGGTATTGGCTACGTTTATTCAAGTGAACATGCCACCGAAGATGCTGCATTAGAAACCTTGAAAAATTATATTGACCCACTCGGTAAAAACAATATTGATGATTCTAAAATTAGAAAAATTCCAATAGTACCTGGACATAGGGAAGTCTTCTGGCATAAAAACTGTGTGGCTGTTGGCTTATCTGCCGGATTCCTGGAGCCTCTAGAGGCTTCAGCATTAGTTTTGATTGAACTCTCCGCAGCAATGATTAGTGAACAGTTACCGGCGAATAGAGAAGTTATGGATATTGTTGCAAAACGATTTAATGAAAAGTTTCTGTATCGCTGGGCACGTATAATCGATTTCTTAAAACTTCATTATGTGTTAACCAAAAGAACTGATAGTGATTACTGGATAGATAATTGCCGTCCTGACACTATACCTGAGGAACTAAAGTCATTGCTCGAACTATGGCGCTACCATTCTCCCTGGCATAAAGATTTTACTCAAGTTGATGAAGTGTTTCCTTCAGCCAGTTATCAATATGTACTTTATGGAATGAAATTTGAAACCCAGCAGCGCGAAACTCTGCGTCGTTCAGATAACAATGAAATGGCAAATTCGTTATTTATGCAAAACCAGGCGCTTACTCAAAAACTCTTATCCGGATTACCAAAGAATAGAGAACTACTTAATTGTATAAGAGAGTATGGGCTGCCAAAGATCTAGCAAACGCAATATTTTTACTGACTAATTTTGTTAAATTAATTGAAACACCAGGATAGTGCATGTCAAATCACCAGGTATTAGATAATATAACCCATAAAGATCTTTGCATCATGACAGAGCATAAGCCGGAGTATGGAGATCTAGCCAGCTATACCAATATAGTTATTTCTGAGTTTCGTCAGGTTCAACACTGTTATCCGATTTTCTTTATGAAAAATGCCAAAACGGCTGAATTTGAAGCTATCGCTTTATTTGGTTTTTCTGAAGAAGAGAATCTATTTTTAGATGAACAGGGGTGGCAAGCAAATTATATTCCCCTGAGTATTCAGCGAAGACCATTTCTGATCGGTTTTCAAGAGAATAACGAACAGGGTGTAATGACTGAAGAGGCTGTTGTTTATGTGGATATGGATAGCCCAAGAGTTAGTGAGCAAAAGGGAGAGAAAGTATTTCTTGAGCAGGGTGGTCAAAGTGATTTCTTACAAAAGCGTTGTGCGATATTAAATGAGATTCATCAGGGACGTCAACATACCGCTGAGTTTATTGAGGCGCTGTTGACGGTAAATCTAATTGAGTCAGTTAGCATCAAAGTGGAGTTAAAGAATGGTTCTGTACACCAACTTAATAGTTTATATACGGTTAATGAGGAAGCTGTTGCCCAGTTAACCGGTGAAAAGCTGATTGAGTTTCAGCAAAAAGGCTATTTATTTTTATTGCATATGGTGATGGCTTCTACTTCAAATCTTAGCCAGTTAATTGATAAGAAAAATCAAGCTCTTTAGTATTTGGCAGTAGGCTTATGTTATCGATTAAAAATAAAGTAGTTGAGGTGCAAAGTGCAACACAAGCACTACTTGATGATGAGTTTCTTCGGTCAACCAAACCTGTTGTTCTTCGTGGATTGTTGAATGACTGGAAGTTAGTAACACGTGGACTTGATTCAGACCAAAGGGCTATCGACTATCTAATGGGGTTTTATACTCACAAACTTGTTCATGCCATGGTGTTACCTGCTAGCTATAGGGGAAGATATTTTTATAATGAATCGATGGATGGATTTAACTTTCAACGAAGAACGGAGTCATTGAATGATATCTTTTCAAAACTGTTAATGATGAAATCAGAAGATGAGCCACAAGGTTACTATGTTGGAAGTACTTCAGTTGATCAAGTATTTCCAGGGTTAAGAAACGAAAATGATATTACCAGTTTATCCAATAAACCATTAATCAATTTCTGGATAGGGAATCGTTCGAGGGTGGCTGCGCATTACGATGTGACAGATAATCTTGCTTGTAACGTCATGGGGAAACGGCGGTTTATACTATTTCCACCGTCACAGGTAAATAATTTATATATAGGGCCATTAGACTTTACCCCCGCAGGGCAATCAGCCAGCATGGTTGATTTTTCAGATGTCGATTACAAAAAATATCCAAACTTTAAAGAAGCCGAAAAGTCTGCGCTGGTCGCTGAACTGGAACCTGGAGACGCAATCTTTATTCCCAGTATGTGGTGGCATCATGTTGAAGGACTTAGCCCGATTAATTTTATGATTAATTATTGGTGGCGTCAGGCTGAACCATATATGGGGGCGCCAATGGATGCTCTCAATCATGCCTTGTTAAGTATTAAAGATTTGCCAGAAGAACAAAGGGATGTCTGGCGAATGCTATTTGACTTTTATGTCTTTTCTAATCAGGAACATAGTCATATTCCCGAAGAAATACTCGGTGTTTTAGGTGAGCTTGATGAAGCTAAGGCTCGTCGGCTGCGTGCGCTTTTATTAAGAAAGTTGAATCGATAAATCTAAAGTCTCTGGCCTACCGATGATAGTTACGTCATAGATGTTCTTTTTATATTAATTTCCGGTTGATAAAATAAATGAAAATTAAGCACTATTTTTTTAGTATTACACTTATATTGACGATTGTTCTAATTTCCGGAAGTGGCATATTTGCCGATAAAAAGACTGCCAGTGAGGTTATAGTTGAAGCTGCTGAACTTAGTTACTGCCATGGTGAAGATAGTGGTGACTTTACTCAAAATTTGAATCAGGTGCCGATAAACTTGTCAAAAACTGATTCCAGACAGATGATTGAAAAATTGTTAAAAACAATGACCTTACAGGAAAAGGTCGGCCAGATGGTACAAACAGATATTGCTGCAGCAACACCCGCTGATATTGAAAAGTATAATCTGGGTTCAATTATCAGTCTTATTCCCAAGGGCGATTTGAAAAGTGCAGGCGCCTGGCGAGAAGTTGCTGATAAATATCAGAAGTCTGCTTTGGCAACTCGCTTGAGTCTACCCTTGGTATTTGCGATTGATGCAGTTCATGGACACAGTTATTTTGACGGGCCTTCTGTTATTTTACCCCACAATATTGGTTTAGGCGCTACCAGAAATCCTGAGTTAGTTAAGCAGCTGGCAGCATTGACCGCGAGAGAACTTTCCGCAACTGGAGTGCGTTGGACATTTTCTCCAACCATCGCAGTGGCTCGTAATATTCGATGGGGAAGAACTTATGAGTCATTTGGTGAAACAACCGAGTTACAAAGGATGTTTGCTTCAGCTATGGTAGAAGGTTATCAGGGAAATGGAGTAATGAGTGAGCAAAGTGTCGGCGCGACTGCCAAACACTTTGTTGCTGACGGTGCGACTCAGGATGGGGTTGATCGGGGTAACGCTATTATTTCAGACAGTGAGTTACGCCAAATACATTTGCCAGGTTTTATCGATGCGATCGAAAGTGATGTGATGTCAATTATGGTTTCTTTTAGTAGTGTTAATGGAGAAAAGTTGCACGGTTCAAAAAAATTACTCACAGGCCTGCTAAAAAATGAATTAGGTTTTAAGGGGGTGGTAATTACTGATTGGGAAGGCGTTCAAACCAGTGGCCTGAGTTTGAAACAAGGACTGGAAGCTGGTATTGATATGTTTATGTTTGCTCAATCATGGAAAACCAGTATGCCAGAAATTATTCGATTGGTTGAACAGAAGGAAGTACCTATTTCCAGAATCGATGATGCTGTTTATCGTATATTAATGATGAAATTAAAATTAGGCCTGTTTCAACGGCCTTTTAGTTCCAGCTCTTGTGATAAAGCGCTTGGTTCCACTGCTCATCGGCAGATAGCCAGACAGGCTGTGCGTGAGTCATTGGTATTACTGAAAAACGATAAAGGTATTTTGCCACTTGACAAAAAACAGCCAGTTATTGTGGTTGGTAGTCATGCCAATAACCTGGCTTATCAGTGTGGTGGATGGACAAAAAAATGGCAAGGTGCCCAGCATGATCGTTTTAATAATCCTGAACGACCGATTGATGGCGCAACCAGTGTAATAAATGGGATACAAGAATTGATCGGTAAGAAACAGGTGATTGATGCCGGTACTAATGGCATAAGTGAGCAAGCTGATACAGTGATTATTGTGGTTGGTGAAACGCCTTATGCGGAAGCCTTTGGTGATAAAAAACCATCCGAACTAGTGCTGAGTGAAGCACAAAAAAGTTTAATAGAATCCTATAAAAAATCAGGGAAGAAAGTGGTCACAGTATTGATTTCAGGACGCCCATTGTTGATTAATGAAAGCTTAGCTTTATCTGATGCATTTGTTGCAGCATGGCTACCTGGTTCAGAGGCGCAGGGGATTGCCGATGTTCTATTTGGTGATTATAATTTTAGAGGGCGACTAGGTTTTACCTGGCCGAAAGATGCTACTCAAATCCCATTTGATAAGACGTTGAGTAGCAAAGCGTTATTTGATTATGGTTTCGGTTTAACTTATTGAATGGTATTTTTTTCTCGGCTATTTGCCAATGATAGTTCAAACTCTTTAATCATCTTAGAGTTAATTCGATAAAAGTATATTGCTATTGCACCAAGCACAGAGAGTAGAGCAGGAAAAAGGCTGAACATAAAACGTATACCCTCAATGGAAGAATCAGTTTGTACCGTGTTAGCAATAAATCCAAATAGAGAAAGAATAATTCCAGTTAAGCCTGCACCTACTGCAAGCCCCATTTTCTGGGCAAACTGGACCGTTGAAAATACTAGCGCGGTTGTTCGTCGTCCGGTTTTCCATTCTCCATAATCTGCACAGTCCGCGTACATTGCCCAAACCAGTGCCGGGGTAGGACCAACAATAAAAGAACCGATACAGTTGACAGCTACCATTAACCAGTATTCTTGAGGCGGAATAATATAAAATAAGGCCATTGAGATTGCATTAAGCAAGGTCAGTATGATTAACAGACTACGTTTTTCAAAACGCACTGCCAAATGTCTCGTTAACGCAATTCCAAAAACCATTGCTAGTAATCCTAAAGACATAAAAACCGCAGTTTTATCAAAGATTAAAAAAATTGGTGTACCATCATCCTGAACATAATATTTAAAGTAGTAGAGGAGTGAACCGCTGCGCGTTGCAACATTCATCAGAGTGAATATTGCCGAAATAAACAGAGCGATCCATGGGCCATTGGATATCAGCGCTTTGAGATCTTGCTTGATATTTGTTTTCTCCTGAATAGGCGTTACTCTTTCCTTTGTTGTTGCGAAAGTGATCCAGAAGAGAATGATAGAAATAATTGCGAAAATCACCATGGTCAGTTGAAATCCTAATTCTTCATCACCAGCACCAAGAATATTTTTCAATGGTGTGACAAATGTTCCGACAATCCAGGCGGCAGAAAATGCACAAATAAAACGATAGCTGGCAACTTTGGTACGTTCAATTGAAGAAGTGGAAATAACCCCCATTAATGCTGAGTAAGGCACATTAATTGCTGTGTAAGCCAACATCATGAGTGAGTAAGTAATATAAGCGTAAATTAACTTAGCTGAACTGCTCAGGTCCGGGCCTGCAAACATTGCATAACCACAAACACCATATGGGACCGCCGCCCAGAGTAAGTAGGGTCTAAATTTTCCCCAACGAGAATTAGTACGATCGGCAATTAACCCCATAATAGGATCGCTGATTGCGTCGATAATTTTGGTAACAATAAACATGGTGCCAGCTGCTGCGGCAGTTAATCCAAACACGTCGGTATAATAATAAAGTAGAAAAATATTAAAAACTTGAAAGAAAAAATTTGATGCACTGTCCCCTAGTCCATAACCAAGTTTCTCTTTGAATGATAAAGGGGCGGATTGGTGAGACATGCTTGATTCCTTGTTGTTATTATTGCTAATTAAGTTGAATGCCTTAAATGGTTAGTTAACC
>CBDUHU010000031.1:0-13683 GCA_965366725.1 uncultured Kangiellaceae bacterium | reverse complement strand
ACTAATCGATTATTGAAGTTAAGCACAACATAAAAATCGATTAAATAGGCGGCAAAAACAAACATTACAATCACTCTGAGAATAATAGCGATTGAATAATGGACACAACTCAAGCAAGATGAGTAGACAAGTAACAATATTAAAAAATATACAATTGAATCATTCAGGAATACTTGTACTGCACCATATAGCGCGTGCCCAGTTTCATGATTTATAACGATCTCAATGTACCACATTTTAAGTATCAGTGGCGCAACCAAAAAACCAAGAATAAGGAGAGTCACAATTATATATTTTTTGTTCACGAGGTTTCCCGAATAAAATTTTATTTCGTATTAATGCATCTTTCTTTTTAGCAGGTGACTAAGATGCACACCTAACATTCCGTTGTTTTTTTTACAAACCCCCATGTATCTCGCATCATTTCAGCCAGCCCTCGTTTCGCTTGCCATCCGAGTGTTTTTTTAGCAAGACTGCAATCAGCCCAACACTCGGAAATATCACCTGGACGACGGGGTACGATTTGATACGGGATAGCAACATCGTTTTCCATTTCAAACATTTTTACCATTTGCATCACAGAATATCCTTTTCCTCTACCCAGATTCAAAGTAGATACTCCAGATAGTGAATCAATCTTCTGAATAGCCTTAACATGTGCGTCAGATAAATCCATAATGTGAATATAGTCGCGAATACCAGTTCCATCATGAGTGAGATAATCATCACCGAATATCGAAAGCTTACTAATTTTTCCAGCAGCAACCTGGCTGATAAATGGCATTAAATTATTTGGGATCCCCCGAGGACTTTCACCAATCAGGCCGCTTTTATGAGCCCCAACAGGATTAAAATAACGCAGCAATACAATTTTCCACTGTGCATCAGAATGATATAAATCACGCATAATCTCTTCAATAAAAAGTTTTGTTCGCCCATAAGCATTTGTTGCCGTCGTTGGAAAATCTTCAGTAATAGGCACCGACTCTGGTTCACCATACACGGTTGCGGAAGAACTAAATACCATTCTGAAGCACTGAAATTTTTTCATCACTTTTAGTAAACTAAGCGTTCCGTATATATTTTGTTCATAATAATCCAAGGGTATTTCGCTAGACTCAGCGACAGATTTTAAGCCGGCAAAATGAATAACCCCTTTAATGTTATGCTCTTTAAAGATATCCTCAAGTTTGGAGCTGTTCAGGATATTAGCTTTATAAAAAGGAATTTTTTTACCACTCAACATTTCAACACTCTTCAATGACTCAATTGAAGAGTTAGATAAATTATCCACAACCACAACCTGATAACCAGCATCTAATAACATTAAACAGGTATGACTACCAATATAACCAACACCACCAGTGACTAAAATTTTCTCAGTCATTGTCTTTAAGTTATTTTTTGTATCATCAATATTTGGTTTCACTTACCGGCCTCTCTTCGAAAGTTTCAATCATTCGAAATTGACAAATCTGAGTATTGATTTCTCATTCCTTAATAGGGTCTTAAAAGTTCCAGCTTACCAGGTTAGTAGTATCAATATCGGCGACAAACCTATCCGACACATCGTTATAACCTTCTCTCCAAACTTGAATTAACACTTGATTGACATCATTTGTGATCATAATATTCCTCTTGACTTCGCCTGATAAAACTTCTTGATTGACGATACGGGAATCATATTTTGCAACAGTAACTCCATTGATAGTTGCATAATCGGTAAACACCGAAACAAAAGCTCTTTGAGAAGCTAAAGTATCGACTTTTATTTTAAATTCAACTTCTCTTGCAGTATTAAAGTAGAACTCGGAAGATGCTGACAAGTCCTGTGTTACTGCTGGAATCACGACTACCCCAGCAGCGATTGGCGTTTCTTTTTCACTTGTACCGCCACCACTACCTCCACACCCCACGCAACTAACCGCAATAGTAAGTATCAAACCATTTAGTATGTAGCCTTTTAAATTCATGCTTAACTCCTGTTATTGATAAACATTTTCTAAATTACCGCTTGCAGGTAAATACCAGTCAGCATTTTCCACTCCTGAACTTTCCGTCCAGCTTTTGAATAATGGATATGCATCCAGCAGATCAACACGCTCTTGTGGGTGTAACCATTCCGTACCTACTTCAAGTGCCCAGGGTAAATTATTTGATGCCCTAAAATAACGATCATTTGACACTTCACTAGTATCATCGCCCATACCGAATAATGAATGGTCAGCTAAATCAGTTACTGGTTTATCGGCTAGATGAATTTCTAAAGCACGACCTGGGGTTTCTGAAAATAGCTCCCCTCTACCCCAATATTCTGACGCGAAAATAAATGGATTGTAAGGTGCTATAGGCATTTGTGATAAGTCAACAGGTTGAATAAAGTTCACACTAATTTCAAAACTGAATTCAAAATCTTCACTACAACTTAATTCAGTTCTATAATAGCGACAATTAGAGTTAACGTTAGACCAAAGATCTTCGGACACCTTAATCACGGCTTCTGTTTGTCCTTGTTCGAGTAGATTGTTAGTCGTCGATAATTGATTATTGAATAGAACTCTTAACCGATTTTCATCAACGCTTGAACGGGCGATCCCTTCCAGATGAACGGCAAAGCCATTATGAAAAATAGCCCCCATGGCAATAAGCTTACCGTGTAGATCAGTCCTTATCACTTTCCCGTCCTTTAGAAGCTCTACCACTCGAAAGTGCATTACTACATCATTCATATCGTAGTCGCCAATTAGAGGCCAGATATCTTCATATGCCAGAGTAACCCACCCATTTTCAGAGGGGTAATATCTAAAAGAAACATTTGGTTGGCTGATGACAATTGGATGATCTTCAACCTCACCATCGGGCGCGCCACCAAGCGGAGTAAGCCCTGTTGCGCTACTATATCGAAAACGTGCCCATGAGCTTGCTGCATTTGCATGGGTAGGTACTCTGTAACTTAAATAATGTGTACCAGAGGAAAGTTCAACATCAATAAATACTTTTTCATCAAGATCATCGAAATCTCCATCGGCATTCCAATCCATCCATGCATTTAGATAACCGTTACCTGTTAAGGTGATTTGAACTAAGCTATCTAAACCAATTTCAATAGGCGATACAAAACCAATACCATCTTCATCATCTTGATTTGAGCTATCATCATTAACTGCAAATGGTAATCCATCTGATTCACCGTCAGGAACAGAAAAACCAATGTAGATATTTTCATTTAGTTCATGGCGAGGCCCATTATCATCAAATAAGGTTCCATAGCTTGCTGGAGCATCCCCCCAGTCTATATTTTCCACCGAAATAGGTGCGTAGGCACAACGAGCACCGTCGTTCTGACCGGAGAATGGACCCTGTGCAAATAATACAGACTCTGCAACGGGGTTATCAGGATCGGTTAGATCAATTCGAAATATTTTTCCATCACTATTTCGACTAACATAATAGTAACCATTAACATCGAAATATCCCGCACCAAAAGTACCTGTTTCACCAGTATCTCCTAATGCGGTTTTACTTCCATCATCGAGTGATATACGGTATAGAAGACCTGAGCTATTGTCGACAGCATAGAGATTATCGTCACCAGGATGAATTGCGAAATCGGTTAATGACATTGAAGTATCAGCACCAACAATCTCGATAGCCTGTAGATAGTTTTCTCTGGTGTCATCAAGATTAATTTTGTAGAAGCCGACATTTTTCCGATACACATAGTAAAAATTGTCAGCAACATCACCGACAAAAAATGTCTTGTCGGCAGGCAATCCAGAAACAGGTAAAACGGTTGCTTGAAAATCGCCACCGACCTTAACCACTTCAAAACTGCTGGTGTTAAAACCGTAGATATATCGATCATCAAAGTTAAACCCGACAGCATTGATATTACCGTCAATACCAACATAATC
This sequence comes from uncultured Kangiellaceae bacterium, assembly GCA_965366725.1. Lineage (GTDB taxonomy): Bacteria > Pseudomonadota > Gammaproteobacteria > Enterobacterales > Kangiellaceae > Aliikangiella. Next base: position 9,769 of record CBDUHU010000031.1, on the reverse strand, counting down.
TTCAAGCAACGAATAATTACCTGTCAATAAATTAACACCATATATCTGGACATTATTGCTTTGAAATAAAAATGCTTTACTGGGACACTCGGTAAATGGCGTTGCTTGCAAGTTAAGTAGAAAAAAAAATAATACAGTTGATAAAAACTTCTCTATCTTTATTTTCTTAGTTGACATTGACATTACCTCTTTAAGTAACAACTAATCAGTTAATTTATTAATTAGGCTAATTTCTGATACGCTCGTCGTCGGCTAAACTCAATATCAAATAATTGAGCAACGCCTATCGACTTAAGAATACTAAGGGGTTGCTTCATGGGGTTTAAAAGAAGAATTTTTCCTTTATTGATACGAACCTCAAGTAAGTATTTGATTAGTAAACCAACTGCTGTTGAATCAATGAAATCAAGTTTAGTGAAATCGAATAGAACTTTAGTACGCTCATTTTTTTCCACTGTTTCAAACTGTCGATTAACAGTGATAGAATCTTGTGCCGTAAAGTTGTTGGTAAAATAAAATACATCCACCGCTTTAAATTTTGAACATATCGCGCTCATCATTATTTCTCCTGAATTTGTCAATAGAATGATTAGAAATCGTACCTGTTTTTCTAGCCGTACTAGTAGACTTGCATGATGCTTGCCAATAAATAGTTTGTTTTTTATGCAATAAACAAGCAGTTATAGGAGATAGTTGATATTTTAGAATGCAAAATGCGAACTAAATGTAGCTAATTTGCATTTTGCAAAAATGTGAAAAGGCTCAGTGACAGGTGATCGAAATTATCGTCTAACTGCAAGCTGGCTGAATAGCTCGCTCCAGCGGCGTTGATATATTTCCCAAGCATTGGCGACCTGAAGGCGACCATTGCTCCCCCATTTTACAAGCGGCATATCTGGAATCCTATTGAGTGTTGAGAGTAAATTCTTGACAGTGACACTTTCAAGCTTGTATCCACAAGTGAGCAATTGATTGTCTTCTTTTCTCGTTTCTACTTGCTCACTCAACCCGTCAATATCTGAAACGATCACGGCTTTCCCCGCTGCTTTTGATTCTAAACAGGCGAGTCCAAAGGGTTCAGTAAGAGATGGAATAATAATCACGTCACAATTGGACAAATATGTCGGAATATCGGAAACAAGGCCATGAAATTTAATCATTGGGTTGTCTCCTGCTAACTCTTTAAGCTCTGATTCCGACGGGCCACAACCGGCAATTTCCAGTCGAATATTTTTAGTTGTTAGCATATTAAAGGCTTTGATTAACAGATCAAACCCTTTAGCCGGGCATAATCGTCCATAAGCCCCTAGAGTAATTACTTTCTCAGTTAATTTGGGTTTAACTTTTAACAGTGAGTTGAGGCTTCGAGATTGAGGGATGATCTGTAAGTTACCAGGATTAATAAGGTTTGCACTTTTAATCCAATTAGCCTGCCCATTTGAAACCGCAATCACCTTATTGAATATAAGATAATTGATACGCAGCATTAAGCGAAACCTAAACTGAGATGGCACTGCAGACTCAAACGACTTCGTGTAATGATGTTCTTGTAAAATAACTTTAGACTGATAATTGACTATCCGCAATATTAAATTAGGCATAATGGTTGACCAACTAGAGGCATAATGAACCATTATGATATCTGAAGCATAACTTTTAAAATAAGGCTTTGAGGGTTTAACCAGTTTAAATAAGAAATTAAATTTTCTAGCAATATTCGAATTAGCCAGACTTTTTATAACTGTCAGTATTCCTCCCATATCCTTGTCATTCAATAAGTTTGTTACTGTATACCTCTTTTTCTCTGGATGACAGTATTGTGCTTTATTTTTTCTAAGGCGTGATCCTAAAGCTAGATAAGCCATCCACTTTAATTTCCTTTTCCACTGCGCATTTGTTCTTGAATCACTCAATATTTCCCTGGCGGTTGTATATTTACCAGCTCGGTAATTTAGCTCCGCTAAATGAATCAAGTGTCCTGCGATGTAGCGTTGAACAGATTTAACTAATGCCTGTTTGAAAGTACCAGAATCCAATCTTTCCTGCAGATTTTTACTAAATGCTAGTTCACTATCTGGAATATTATCAATACTTACTCTATTTTCAGCGTCCAGTACATAAGTAACATCAATTGATGGATGAACAGCCACAGGATAATTCCAGCCAATTCTAGACCAAAGGTCCTGATCTTCACCTTGTGTCTGATCCACTGGAAATAAGCCAACATGATTAAGTACCCGTTTAGGAACACAAGTAGCAGAGGCAATTATGGGTAGGTCACCCTTCGACGCTGTATCAAAATAATTACTAAACAAGGTCGCTTGATTACCCATCTGGTGAATTTTACATCGTTTAAATTTTCCCTGTTTTTTGTACCGATAACATGTTCCATAGGCTCCGGCATTAGGATACGCTTTCATTAAGTCGCAGATATTGTCCAAATAACAATCAGCTAATAAATCATCGGCATCAACAAATACCAAATTTTCATATTGGGCTTTGATTACACCAAAGTTTCTTGCAGCGGAAACACCTTGGTTAATTTGATTATATAGCGTCAGATTTGAAACATTGCCTGTCTCGGAAAGTCTCTCAATAACAGCCTCAACTATTTTCTCACTACCGTCGGTAGAACCATCATTAACAACGATAACTTCGAATCCCTTGTAGCTTTGATTTAGAATTGACAACAAAGTTGTTAATACCGACTCTGCTTTGTTGTATAGCGGTACAATAATAGAAAATTTCATTCACAATCTCCTTTGATACTTAAGTTGAGCCAATTGCATATTTGCCTGTTTTGGTAGATATCGCTTTAAAACCCAAACTGTAAAGGCTGGGCACAATAACTGTACTATTAAAATCGAGCAAGCCACTCCAATTATTCCCCAATTTGTTCCAACAAAAACTGCAACAATAAAGATAAAGCTAAAGAAAATATTCCAACGAAAACTAATTTCCGGCTTGCCGATAGTTTTTAATAGCTCAGATGCCCCATTAGCAAATGGCCTTGGAATGGCCGAAAGGCATAGCAACATTAGAACGGTCGTCGCGGCTTGCCAACGTTCGCCAAAAACAACGGGGACATACCATTCAGCTAACAATGATTGCATTAAGATAAGGGGCGTTAATATGCAGGTAATTATTTTTAGAGACTTAATAAACTCAGCTCTTAATTGACAAATATGATTTTTAAATTCGCACAAGTGAGAAAATAGAGATAGGTTAAATGCTGAAATAAGCGATAGACTGATACCCAACCCGGCATTCTTTGCAAAGTAATATAGCCCGGCAGCTTCAAGCCCTAAAAAGCCAGCAACAATTAAATTATCCACATTCAAGCGCATTACCTTGGCAAGCTCAGCCCCAAGAATATGCTTTCCATAGTGAAAAATACCCCTTACATTCTCCATTTTTACCGACGGCGTATAACTCCAGCTTTGTCTAGATAAAGTACCAAACACCCAAACTGGTGCCACGAGTAATTTTGGTAAAACGATGGCCCAAACTCCCATACCCAAAATCGCGAACAATGTAGTCAATATATTATCAACCGTAATTTGCGCTGCAGAAATGGTAGCAGTTATATTTAATCTGTTTTGCCGTTGAATTAAGAAAGCTTGAACAAGTGCAAAAGGCATCATTAAGTATACGAGTGATAAACAGGCAATCATGTAAGCAAGCTCTAAATTTTTATACCAGTAAGCAATCACCATTGCCACAATCAACTGGAGTACAAATAGACCAGAGCAAAATATCCAATTAAGTCGATATGCGGTTTCACAAACACTTTCTAAATCCTTGTCATCAGCTTGAATGACTTTTGCACCTATCCCATTTTGAGCCAACACTTTAATCAGTTCATTGGTTGTCAAAGCAATCGCGGCAAGACCAAATTCGGTCGGGGTTAAATACCGAGCCAGGACGACAGCAGTCACCAAACGACTTATCCGGTTAAACATTTCGGCACTGCCAATCCAGCAAGCATTTTTAAAAAATCTATTAACCATTAGACGATTTAACTTTGCCATTAATACTGCTTTCATATGACTTGTTCCTCTTTGCTACTCACTGAACATTGAGCTAAATCGGGCGTTTGTTTTAGTTCTTCAAATGGTGACATTAGTGGTTCATTATGAGCGATACCTAATATGATTAGTCCGGGCCAGAAAAGATAGGATAAGATTTCTAAATTTTCTCCAAACGTATATAAAAAGAGAATAATAACAACCCCCAGTCCAACACTAGCCGTCTTGCTGGATTGACTTTTAATTACCAGCTCTATAAAGCTGTACAAAAGTCCAATAGCTAAAGCGATAAACCCTACAACGCCCTTTACAAACAATAAGCCATACCAACTATGATGCGAACCTATCGGCATAAATTGGACTAAATGAGGGCCACGTTCGACAATGCCATGTCCCCATATAATGGCTTCACTCTCCCAGCGTTCAATGGCAATTCGACCTAATGCATCTCTGACACGACTTGAGTCGATTCTTGCAGCTCTAAAACCATCTCTTAAGTTATCCAGATAGGTTATTAGTGTGGGGGCCGCAACACCTGCTATAAGACTACCAATAGCGGCTTGAACAAAAACTACAAACTGAGTCATTCGACTCAAAAAATAAAGTGCTACTGGTAGCAATAAAGCAACAACTAAGGCAAGTCTGGATTTGCAAATTAGTATCATTAACAGGCTGCCAACTAAACCAATCCAGAACCATTTGTTTTTTTGCTGTAGCGAGAATAATAAAAAAATTGACGCAATAAATCCTAGCGCTGGCGCCCAGGGCGCAAACAGGAACCACCGGACTCCCCCCTCAGGAGTAATGCTATAAAGTGAAACTCTAAAAAATTCAGGTCCTGGTCCACCAACTATTTTTAAGGGTGAAATATACAAATCTTGTGGCAAGCCCACAACAAATGCCATTAAAAGAAATGGAAAAATACATAACGTCTGAAGACAAACATATGCAGAAGCCCGGTAAATGATCTCAGGTCTGATACTTAAACATCCTATTAACGGAAATACAGCCATTAATGCCCATCCTTTTGCCCAACCGATTGTGGACTTAATAGTTTTGGCCGGGCCAAGTGCCCAATCAATATGACCAACCCATAATGCAAGTAACATCAGTAACATGCATACAACCCAAATCCACACTCCAAAAGGTATCTTAATTACTTCATCAGCAGGCGTAGTCTCGTTCTGAAACCACATCTTTTTTACCATATACATCAACAATATCCATCCCACTACAGGAGCAACAATATACAATGCACCTAAAAGGTAGAACACGTAAGTTAAGGTAATTGAATACCAGACTACGCGCTCTTCAAAATTCTTCGGATGTAAGGTTTTCTTATCCATAACAATGTCAATCCTAAAATAGTGAATACGGAACTTACTGTGGCTCCTAACAAAGCAAAAATTCGGTTGGGAGAACTAGTTTTAATTGGTAAACTCGGCGAATCTAATACTTGTACTAAGGGATATGAGACGTAGACATCTGATTTTGATGTATCTGTTCTTGCAAGTGCTGATGTAAATATAGCTTCTGCGACCTGATGATTTCTAATTAATTCATCTAACTTTGAAGCAGGAATTGTTAAACTATTTCGCTCCTCGATTAAATTCGAGATCAATTTAGTCTGGGTTGATATTTTATGTCTGAGGCCATGTTGAGCAACATCAAAATCTATCAAGTCCTGTAATAGTTTATTTCTTGTAGCATCGCCTTTTAACTCTAATATTTCTCTATCAAGCACGGTTTTTTTAATTAACTGACTAAAGCGAGAGTTCAAATTTTCATTTGACATTTCGTATTGAACTACGGAGTTCTTAACAGTAGGATGGTTCTCCCCCCACTTGGAAAGGTTATTATAATATTCGAGCTGAATACTGGCGTTATCTTTAATTATTTCTTGAAACAGCTGATCGTTTTGCAGTACTAATGAATCGCTAGCCTGTTTGGCGGTCACACCTAAGTTGTGACTTAACTGCATGGCTTTTCCCTCTATTTCATTTAACAGTGCCGCAGATGATGATTTTTCTCTTCTAAGTTTTTCAATTGACATGACAATTTCATTAAATTGAGTCATCGATACAAGCTTTGATTCTGATTGAAAATTAAGGAGATTTTGACTGGCTCGTGCAAGCTTAGCTCTAAACCCCTCAAGCGCAGATAAGGCACTGATCTCCTGTTGGCTAATTTCATCCTGGCGCAACTTATCAAGTAACTCCAGCAGGGAAGAATGTAGAGCTTCGGCCTTTTCCTGTGCCTGTTTGGCAGAATTACCTTCAATTGAGAAATAGATCAGTGAAGTTTGATCAACTAATTTAACCCTTGACTTGCCAAACTCATCGATACTCATATTCATTTTTTTCGCTGCATTTTTTCTCACTACACTACTCATTGCAAATTCTTTATAGTTTGCTTTTGGGCTGTTTGATGCATTGGAATATGGTGAAGCTGACATTGTAGAAGTATGTCCAATATCTACCAAATTGACATTAGCACCTGCTCCCTTCCCGGGTAAGACCAAAGTCCAGTGACTTGTATATTTTGGTTTAGCAAACTTTAGATAACCAAGACATAAAGTCCAAATGAGAGAGATAGAGACCACACCTAGCACAACATATCTTGGCATTCGGTTTTTATTTGCTGGCGACCATAATAAAATCCGTTTAAATAAACTACTTCCAGTTTTACTTTTTTTAGCTACCATTTATCCATTAGTAAAGGGTTGAAAATTTCGCTTAAACTACGGGCAACATCTCTAGCATTAGTAACATTTGAGTCATAACAAGCTAACCCATCATTCGGCATTAAATAGGGGTTAAATTCATCTCTATTGTAGTTTCTTACAAGTTCTTCTATAGAGCGCTGAATAACTCTTGTCTGTCCTGTCAATAAGTCAGTAGTTACCAGAACTGCAACCCTTGAAGCATTTGTAGATACAGTTCCACCAACACAGTTAGCAGAAATAAGCCCTCTTAGTAGGCGAGTGCCAAAAGGTATACTTCTCGCTTCCTTTCCTATCGCTGACTTGCCATTACTATCCCCAGGCGTTGATAAGTTTGAAATAAATATCGAAAATCCCGGTGGTGTTATTGAGGAAGGCCTCATCAATTCCTGTTGGGTGAAACCAAGTGACGGGATAATTACCTGATCCCCTGCGATTAGAGGAATATCATCGTACTGACTACCAAATAGAATTCCAGAAATATCATATTCATTGACTAATCCATTCCTGATTACCTGTACTTTTTTTAAATCAGCATCAGGTCTAACACCGCCAGCACTTCTTATTGCTGTGGTTAAGAACCTTTCAAATGATGAGTCACCATTTTTTTGTGTTTGTAGATAGTTTTTGTGTTCAATTGATCGATTATTAATCATCACACCGCCAGGAGAAAAAACAGAACCCGAAACCAGAACCTTGATTGCTGACCACTGCTGTATTCTGCAACTAACTATCGCTAAAGAGGGTTTTAATATTTTTTCTCTCACAAGCAAGTTGGTGATTTCATACTCTACTTGCTGAACCGTTTTGCCAATTACAGAGAGTTGACTAACAAAAGGTAAAGTCAACATCCCATCAATATTGATTTCGTACATACCAGAAAAATACTCATCTTCAGCAATATCAATAATCAAACGGTCACCCGGAGAGAGGGTTAATGGTGTATATCGTGTAACCTTATATTTTTCGATTTTTTCATCTGTCTTTTGCAAAGAAGTTATAAGTTCCACTAGTTCAGATTCTGAGTAATCATTTTTAGGTTCAATCTGATAGCTAACTCTCGCCAGATTGCTACATCCAGTCATCAAAATAGTCGCTATTACAAAAACTAAACGGAACATTTAACCTCTCCTTTTATGCAAGCGCTTGAGTTGCAGATTTAGTAGAAAAATAAACCCTTAATGATTTTTTAAATTGAGCAACTCGAAACATCGATATAACACTCTCTGATGGCTTATAAATCACTAATCCACCATGCATTTTTTTTGTCTTTTCAGCACAATAAAATAAAAGTTCTATGGCGCTTTGATCGATTGTTTCAAGTTCGCTTAAGTCAATTATTAACTTGGCTTTTCCCCGACAGATAATATAGTCAAACTCACCTTTGATTTTCTCAGCATCACTTGCAGTAAAATCATGACGAATTTTTACAATGTCAAAGGTGTCTTTTTTGTGATAACTCATAAACATATCAACGCCCTCTTTTTAGATAATTTACACGGCTTATTTTTAGTAAAACAACCCGACAACTTCACTTTATTTTAATAAAGCAGAGTTCATGCCAATATAATTCTCCTTTATTATCAAGAGGATAAACTAGGCAAATAATAGATTTCTGATATTTTTCGCATTTTGCAAAGACTTAATTCTAATTTGAAAAGATGGCTCGTATAAATATTGAGATTAATGTCTAAGCTAATTTGGAAATGGAAATGGGAATGGAAGTTGATAGAATGTCATACTAAATTGAATTTTTACTTTTTATTATGGCTTAGTATGACAAAAATGATCATTTGCTTAAGATTAATTTATTAAGCTGAGTTTGAGTCTGCATCGCTTATAAATAAATTCTGTTTTGCCTTTTTATTATGCTCGCTAATTAACCTTGATAAAAAACCGACTAAATCAGCGCCCTCTTTAGTCTGTAAAGCTTGTTCAATAAATGCTTGATAATAACCTGCCTTACAACCACAATCTCTTGCTTCTCCTGTCATCTTTACTCCATAAACTGATTCAACTTTTAGTAGCTCCAAAATTGCATCCGTTAATTGGATTTCTCCGCCAACGCCTGGTTGAGTTTTTGACAAAAACTGCCATATTTTAGGAGTAAATATATACCTTCCAACAACAGCAAGGTTTGATGGCGCATTATCTTGGCCAGGCTTTTCTACGATATTTGAAAGTCTTAATGAACGATTAGGAACATCTTCAACTCTTTCTCCATCGACAATACCGTAATTAGAAACCCTTTCTTTAGCAACTTGTTCCAGTAAAATCTGACTTGATCGTGTCACTTTATAGCGTTTTATCATGTCTTCTAAATTATTAGTAAGGCTATTATTTCTAAGTAATACGTCAGGTAGTAACACAGCAAACGACTTATTTCCTACCAATGGTCTGGCAGCAAGAATTGCGTGTCCCAGGCCCAGGGCCTGTTTTTGCCTAATAGATGAAATGCTAACACTAGACGGAGTGATCCGCTTAACCTCATCAAGTAGATTAAATTTATTACCAGCTTCAAGCGTATTTTCGAGTTCGTTGTCGCGATCGAAATAATCTTCCAGGCTTGTTTTACATGCGTGGTTAACCAATATAATGTTTTTTATTCCTGCAAGCTTACACTCTTCAACAATATAGTGAATGATAGGTTTATCTCCAAGCGGTAACATTTCTTTTGGTATTGACTTTGATGCAGGTAGCATTCTCGTTCCAAAACCTGCAACAGGGATTACGGCTGTATTAATCATTAGTTTTCACCTGTATTTTTGATAGATTGAAATATTCAATTACTGACAACTAAAATAAAAGTAGTCTCTTGTGTTGTTAATACATTCGACACAATTTTCTATCATGCCATTCAGTTTCTTATTACCTTTTATATCGTTTAATAGTTGCCTTCTTTGCCTGCGTTTCATGACTGCATTACACTCTGTACAGCATTTTATATGCCAATAATAAACAACTAAAAACAGCACTGAATCTGCATTTATATTTGCAATAAGAAATATATTTGCTATTG
>CBDUHU010000030.1:0-13815 GCA_965366725.1 uncultured Kangiellaceae bacterium | reverse complement strand
TTCACTGGTTTCAAAGTTAATGGTAATTAATGGTCCCTGGCTTGTTATATGTAAATAAACCATCCAGGCACCAATAAAAACGGCAACAAGTGGCACTAACCAGATCTTTGAAATACTCTTTAATGGGCTTATTTTAGCCTCAGATGTTCTCTCTTTATTTGTCATGCAAATTTCTCTTCATTAACAGGGTCCCAGATTAACCGGGGATCAAAACTCAACGCTGCCATTACCGTAACAATGACCATTGCGGCAAACGCCAAAGCTCCCCAGCCGGGATAAATACTCATAATATTTCCTAATTTGATCAAGGCCACTAACACCGCAACAACAAACACATCAACCATTGACCATCGGCCAACCAACTCAGTCGCTCGATAAAGCACTGTTTTTTGTTGCTGCGACTTCTCACTCTTAATTTGTACACTATAACAAAGCCAACCTAATGCAATAATCTTACCAACAGGAACTAATACACTGGCTATAAATATGATTAGTGCGATAGGATAAGAACCATGTTCCCAGAGAACAACTACCCCACCTAAAATAGTATTTGCGGTTTCTTCACCTAGAAAATTCGTTCGCATTATCGGCAAGAAATTAGCCGGTATATATAAAACAATTGAAGTGATCAAAAGAGCCCAGGTTTGCTGAATACTATTTTCAATTCGATGGTGTAATCGGGTATGACAGGTTTGGCAACTTTTACATTTATCATCAGCGATATCACCACACACATGGCACGATTGATGTTGCTTACAATCAGGAAGTTGCTGATGCAAAGTACGTTTCTTTGCCTTATATATTTTCCACAATTGATGATTGTCAATATGAAGAACCGCCGCTGTCATAGCAAAAACAAAAAACACATAACACCAGAACGACAGTCCAAGTTGCACGTCAGCAAGTGAAAGAATTTTGATAAAACTAACCAGGATGCCGATAAGAAATATTTCAGCCATACTCCAATGTTTTAGATGACCAATCAGTTTCATAAAAAACACAAGCCTGGGAGAAATATTTTTAGTATTTATCTTAATATAAATATAAATTGCACTCAGCAGATAAAACATCGGAACAACAATGATTGAAATAAAGATCAACACCGCCAGACTAGTGAAATTTTCACTGACCATCACAGTAATACTTTGCATAAGTGTCACCGTTCTTTCTTGTCCCTGAGCACTAAACACCAGAAATGGAAATACAAAAGATAAAGCAAGAAAAAACAATGCAGTCAATGAAAAAGCGAGAACTCTTTGAGACGCATTTTTATGTTTTGCAGTTAATAAAAAACCGCAGCGAGGACATGAAGCCTTATGGCCTTCATCAAGATTTTTAATTTGGATTAACAGGTCACATTCATGACATGCAAGATATTCATCGCAAGCAGTCATTAAAATACTAGAGGATACATTAGTTAGCTCCATCGGATACTGATAAACCGACAATACTAAAATCAATTATCGTTTTTATTTTTATATTGAAGCTAAACACAATAACCTTTTCAATTTATTGGTGCAATGGATAATTATTAATAATATGAAATTTTGTCAAAATTAATTTTTACTATCAATATTTTATGACAATAGTCACAACATACTGCCATTACAAAAATAAGTACTGAAAAATAAGTTTCTTATGTGATTCTTATCAAAAGGATTCATTCAGCATTATTTTTGTCGTTGATAGCTACTTTAACAGTAAACAAAGAACGTCTTTTTACTTCCTCAACAATCAAAGTATAGTCGTAATTAAATAATCAGGTTGTTTTTTATTGGACAATTTAAAAATAGAAGCTTTCGGGGATTGGCTAAAACTTTAACCACAACACTAGAGGTTTAACTATTAAAAGGTTGGCTAGTTTCCAGCCACTAACGTGTTACCTCCTTCAAAATCAGGTTTAGGTTTATTTTTTATAACAACCTGATTACGACCTTGTGCTTTAGCATGATAAAGTGCCTCATCCCCCCTTTTAATCAGTTCTGTTAAGTCATCATCTTCAAACATAGAAATACCAATACTCACAGTCAGATAGCCCACTCCTTCAATAGGTGACCTTTCAATATTCAGGCGAATTCTCTCGCATATTTCAAAAGCTTTTCCTGCATTAAATTTTTCAAGTATAAGGATAAATTCTTCCCCTCCCCAACGACAAAGCATATCGGTAGGACGTAAACTCTGTTGAATAATGTCACATAGAGTAACAATCACTTTGTCACCAACATCATGACCAAAATTATCATTAACCTGTTTAAAGTGATCAATGTCTAGTACTGCCAGGCTAAATATGTTGGCAGTACCAGCTTCTCTGGTGCAAAGTCTTTTCAACTGGGCTTCACCAGCGCGACGATTCCACACACAGGTTAGTGCGTCAATTTTGCTCTGTTGCTCATATAGTGCTGCTTGTTTATTACTATGAGAGAAACGCCAGATAAAATAAGCGGCTAATAACAAAGCTGCTACGGCCACTAAAATAGAAAAGTTCCTAAGCAAATACTCCCGTTCCATAGCCAGAGTTGCAATTTCCTTTTCTTTTTCAAGTACAAGACGTTTATTTTGTTCTTTTAATGTTGCGGTATATCGGTCTAACCGAGACAAATTGGCAGCGACTCGAGAATCCCCCATCTTATCTGACAAAGCATAAGCTTTTTCTTTTGCTTCAAATGCTGCTTTATAATCATTGTTAGCTACCTCAATATTGGATAACATTAAGTAGCTTTCTTTTAATTGTTTAAGTAAATTAAATTGGGTTGCCAAATCCAGAGACTTCAAAATACTACCGCGCGCTTCATTCAATAATTTGTTCTTTAATTGAAGACCTGCCAGTTCACGTAATATTTCGCTCTGATGATATTGAAGTCCAGTTGTGGTGGACTCCTGAATCGCTTTCTCAAAATAGCCTAAAGCTAACTCAAAGTTTCCACGTTCTGATGCAACTTTACCAAGATTTTTATATAAAATAGGAAAATTTGGCTTGAGATTTGAAGCTTTTGAGAATTCTAAAGAATTTAGCAGGTCCTGTTTAGCTTCGGAAAACTGTTTAAGCTGAATCTTCATAAATCCACGGTTTTGCAACACCATAGCCATATTGCGCTTATCTTTGTTCTTACTATGAAATGCCAGTGCTTCTTCAAAATATGGTTTTGCCAGTTCATATTCCTTTATTTCAACATACATCAATCCAAGCGCACCTTTAGTGCGCGCAATATTCCTTTTATTGACATCATTTTCGAAGCTTGCAAGAGATAGTAATAGCGAGTCCAGTGCTAAATCATGGTTGCCAGCCGCAGCAAAAACAGCACCTCTATTATAATAAGCCTGGCCTTTATAAGTGTTATTGTTAGACATTCGCGCATGCTCCAAAAGCGCATTTGTTAGCGTCATTGTTAGTGAGATTTCAACCTTAATTGCAGTCGCATAGCTTGCTTTGATAAGAACTTCTGCGGGTAGGTTAATTAACTCTTCTGAGGATATTTTTTTTAGAGCAGCGACAACTTTGGAAGGATCGTTCTGACTATTTTGCAGTATAAGCGTATCGATCTCAGACGCAGTGGTTGGTAGACAGGAAAATAGATAGAATAATAGCACTGCTAATGTTTTATCTGCACTAGATACCACAAATGCCCCCAATTCCTTTTCTGAAAATCAGCTATATTATTCTAGTTGTCAGCTAACGTTTTATTGTTATGCGATCAATTTTTATACAAATAGTATCAAGATATTGTGACCGCGTCTATTCAATGACCGGGCTGAGGCCTCTGAGTGGTCTGATAACTATTATTCTAAGTTAAATTTAACCCACTTAATGTTAATTGACATATCAAAGCGTCGAAAGTATAGTCTTCACGTTTTCAATTACGCATTTGCCCAGATGGTGGAATTGGTAGACACGCCAGCTTCAGGTGCTGGTGGCCTTCGGGCCGTGGAGGTTCAAGTCCTCTTCTGGGCACCAGGTTAGCGCAGATTAATACCTAAAGTCCTCATTTCAATTTATATTTTTGAAAATGAAAGCGACCTTTACGATCAACTTCGGATAATTCAACTTCAACGGCATGAGAGAAAAAAGGCGCATTGGTCACCAGCGTGTGAAATTCTCCATTTTCACCACATTGATCAACCTCTGCAGGTAATTGACGCAACAGCTCATAAGCATAGCTGTAACCGACAAATTTTCCATCGAGTTGGCTGGTATCAACGGTACATACAAATGCTTCTATTTGCTGCTGAATAATTTCCTGAGCCAATAGCTGTGTATTGTGTCCAAGTAAAGGGAAAACACATTGCCAACCTGCCGGTTGGATATAACTTTGCCGATACTCTACAATACCGTTACAAAACATATCACCAAAAGCAACAGCATCAAAAGTCAGATTAGATTGCTGAAGAGCCTCCACTACTAACTTCTGATAAACTCTATTTTCTGGAAAAATATCAGGTAACTGCAATGTAATTAGCGGTATTCCTGTCCGCCCGGCTTGCAGTTCTAACAGTTCAATCGGGGTTGCCTGAAAAGGTATGTAATCCTGATAATAAGTAGTAAATAGCCCGACTACCTGGTAGCGAGTGTCTTTGAGTAACTTGAGTAAAGTCAGTGCTGAGTCTTTCCCTGACGACCAACTAACAATAACCCTTATCTTCCGACCTTGCATCTTAACCTTAAACATTTTGATTATTCACTAAAAAGCGAGTATATCAAGTTTAAATAGCCAGTGAGCCTAATAAGTAATTGTTCGTTGTGAATTATACTCATTCTGCTAAGCTATTTATAAGTCATCCGATGAGTTATAAATTTAATGAAAGTAGTCGAAATTTTATTAGTTGAAGCGCCACATCAACCAGGTAATATGGCCAAAGTTCTTACCATTATTGGAGAGCTGGGAATTACTGTAGAAGGTTTAAATGCGGTTCGTCGATTATATAAAGATACTATTTGGGAAATCACCATCGAATATGACGATACATTCGACTTACAAATCCTGTTAGATAGAGTTAATGATTTACCGGAAACAAAAATCATCGGCAAATCAGATCGCGTATTCAACCGTCATAAAGGCGGTAAAATTAAGACCATTTCAAGTATCGAAATTAGTTCACTGGAAGTGTTACGTGATGTCTACACTCCAGGTGTGGCTAGAGTTTGCGAAGCGATCAAACAGGCCCCAGAAAAAATAAAAGACTACACAAATATTCAAAACACCGTGGCAATTGTGACCGATGGCAGTGCTATTTTAGGGCTCGGAGATATTGGTGCAGAAGCAGGCTTACCGGTTATGGAAGGAAAAGCGGCTATTTTTTCACAACTTGTGGGTATTTCCGGTGTTCCTATTTTATTAAAAGAAAAAGATCCCCTCCGAATTATTGAAACAGTTGAAGCGATATCCCCTTCGTTTGGTGCAATCTTATTAGAAGATATAAAAGCACCTGAGTGTTTTAAAATAGAAGAAGAACTCATAGAAAGACTCGACAAGCCCGTGTTTCACGATGACCAACATGGTACCGCAATCGTTGTTCTTGCAGCTCTGTTAACAGCAGCAAGAAAAGTGGGCATTGATATCAAAGAAAAGACATTCGGTCAAATTGGCCTTGGCGCGGCAGGTATTGGTATTTGCTCATTACTAATTGAATATGGAGTAAAAGAAGTACTCGGTTGTGATGTTAATGAAACAGCAAAAACCAGATTAAGGGCGAAGGGCGGACAGCCTGTCAAACTGGATAGATTGATGAAACAGGCAGACATTGTTGTTGCAACTACTGGGGTAAAAGGATTAATCAAAGCCGAAATGGTCAGAGATGGCCAAATCATAATGGCACTAACCAATCCGGACCCTGAAATTGAACCAGAGGTCGCTTTACAGCATGGTGCTATATTTGCCACTGACGGTAAGACTGTTAATAATATGCTCGCATTTCCTGGTTTATTTAAAGGCACCCTTAATGCTGGCGTTGCAAAGATCAACCATGCGATGAGAATAGCGGCAGCGGAAACACTATCTGCCCTTGCCAGGGAAGATGCCCTTGTACCGTCTGCACTAAACAGAGAAGCCCATAACGCAGTTACAGAAGCGGTTTACCTGAGCGCCCAAAAGACCAGCGGCTCTTAAACTGAACATCTATTTGGCGTAATATTGAGTAATATGCTTGCATACTAACCGCCAATTACTAATCAGCGCCTTGATAAGCAATTCTAATTGCCGCCAGTCACATTCCTTAGCGTCAACTTCCAGTTGCTCCGAAAGCTGTCCCAATTCTGCTCCGCCAATCGAGCGGGCCGAAGATTTTAACTTGTGACCAAGTCCACTCAAGGCTGTTCCGTCTTGGTCTTCAAAAGCCTGGTTTATCTGCTCAATAGTATCAGTTGAACTAGTAACAAACTTTACTAACAATTGGCAATGAATATCATGCACATCCCCTACAAGAGCAGCTAATACACTAATATCAAGTGGTGGACTTTCTTTTACTTTTTCCGTTGAAGGTGACTCAGTCTCATTATTCAAATCTGATTTATCACTCTCACTCAAGTCATCCTCGATAATAGAATGTGGCAACCATTTATCCATCATACTTTTAAGCACTTTTAACTCAACCGGCTTTGAAATATAGTCGTTCATTCCAGCATCAATACAACGGCGAGCCTCACCAGCTAACGCATTTGCGGTAACAGCAATAATATTTATTGGTTCTAGTCCCTGTTGTTTTTCCCACTTTCTAATTGCAGCGGTCATTTCTAACCCATCCATTTCAGGCATGTGACAATCACTTAACACCAAAGCATACCGACCGGTTTTCCATTGTTCAAATCCTTCAACACCATCACATGTCATTTCCACCGTATATCCAAGGTTATTAAGTTGTAAACCAATAATGTCTCTATTAACTTCATTATCTTCAACAAGTAGCACTAGTGAATTGGCTTTTATTGCTTCTTCAATGGTGAGTAGTTGCGCAGGTTTTTCATCAGAACCGTCATCAAACCCTCTATTTGTATCACTTTGTTTACCAGATAGAACCGAAATTGCTTTAATTAGATGAGAACGAAGAATAGGTCGATCCTGAATGATATATCGCTCAGACTCTATTAACCCCATTTTTTCATTCCGATCATTAGACAAGAATAAAAAGTGTGAATTTAAACCTATTTCTTCATTATTAATTTGAGAGTAAAGTTGCTCACCAGCTTCTCGATATTCAAGTCCGATGATGAGAATCGAATTTGTTATTCCATCCAACATCTTAGCGGCTTGAGTTGTGGAACCAGCTCTTTGAAGCACTCCGCCGTAGAACTCAACATAATGTTGAATAATTTCAATGGTGTAATCATCGTCACTTAAAAGGATAAAACTAAAATCTGAAAAATCTGCCACTTCAGATGTTATTTTTTCTTTATCTTGATCACAGGGTAGTGAAACGGTAAAACAACTACCTGCTCCTTCCTGTGAAACTAACTGGATATTTCCATTCATGATATCGGTTATTTTTTTTGTAATAGTCAGGCCCAACCCGGTACCTCCAAAGCGGCGGGTTGTAGACTGCTCAGCTTGGGTAAAAGGCTTAAAAAGCGTTGTTCTTGCTTTCTCTGATATGCCAATACCATTATCACTCACGTTTAGCAAAATCACAGTCTGATCAAAAAAGTCTGCTTTATAATCGGCTCTGATTTCAACAACACCTTTCCTCTCTTCACTATTAGTAAATTTAATAGCATTGCCAGCCAGGTTAAATAGAACCTGGCGAATACGCACTGGATCACCAATCAGATTTTCAGGTATCGCCGGGTCAATATAAATATCAAGTCTTATTTTCTTTTCTTCAGCGCCAGGGAAAAGAGTGTCTGCAACGCCTTCAACCAGCTCTGCAATTGAAAGAGGGATCGATTCAAGCTCTAATTTTCCTGCCTCTATTTTAGAAAAATCCAAAATATCATTAATAATTGTTAGCAACGAAAATGCAGACTCTTTACTGGTTTTTACCAGACGCCTTTGTTCAGAAGCTAATTCTGTTTCCCATAGCAAGTCCATCACGCCAATAACGCCATTCATAGGCGTGCGTAACTCATGACTCATTGCGGCAAGAAAATCTGATTTTGCACGGTTAGCAGCTTGCGCCGAATCACGTGCTTCAACCAACTCCTGTTCTTCACGCTTGCGATCAGTAATATCACGGGTCATGCCAACAAATGCTTTTTTTCCTTTCACTTCTGCAACACTAACAGCCAGATCAAGCGGAAAAAGCTCTCCATCCTTTCTTTTTCCAACAAGTTCTCTACCTGCGCCAATGATCTTCTTCTCGCCAGTATTGAGAAAATTATTTATATACGTGGGATGATTTTCCTGCTCATTATCCGGAACAATAATTTTGATATTTTGGCCAACGGCCTCACTTCTACTATACCCAAAAGTTTTTTCAGCAGAAGGACTAAATTCACCAATAGTACCTTCCTCATCAATTACAATAATCCCATCAACCGTATTTTCAATAATCGCTCTTAATTTCTCCTGTTTATCTTCTAATTCTGCTGTGCGTTCCTTAACACGATGTTCCAGTAACAAGTTAAGCTGCTGCAACTCTTTTTCAATCTCTTTTTGCTTAGAGATATCTACTGAACTACCACCGATTAGGGGCGCTTTCCCATGCCTGTGAATTAAAAAACGATGGGTAAGGAATATTTGCCCAGCATCTGCATAATCCTCTGATGTGACTGGATCGCCATTATTAAGAAGAACTGTGTTTTGTAGGACGAAATATCTTGCCAACCCAGGAGAAAAGACATCGTTTAAGTGTTTTCCAAGAACATCTTCTTTCGCTTTATCAAAATAATCTAACCAGCTATCGCTTACAAACTCGTATTCATTATCAGAGTTAATGATAAATGTCAGATTGGGTGAGTGTTTCATAAATGAAAGAAATTGTGCCTGACTATCACGCAGCTGTATCGTTCTCTGACTTACCACACGTTCAATACCTGCTTGTTTAACTGCTGATTTTTTGAACTGAAGTGCAATTAAGAGAGTCAACATTCCTCCGATAACCAAAACAAACAAGTTACTCCAGTGATGTTGTACCTGGTTAATAAATGTCTGGCCAGGAAGCGCCTTAATTTTCCATAATCGGCCGGCAAGTGACAACTCTCGGTTAATTTCAAACAACGAATTATTCTTATAACTACGCTTTTTTAGAGTCTCAAATTTTGAAGCATAAAGTAATTTATCACCATTTAATCCTTTGTCAAAAAATTCAAATTCAACCTTGTCGCTACTATTTTTTAATATCGCTAGATTAATAATGTCCTCTACCTTAAACACTCCCAGTGCAAAACCTTCTACCTGTTTCCTGCGAGCTTCTACAGTTTTTGGTTCTCCCTGATAAATTGCTAAAAATGCTAAAAAACCAACACTACTCTCATTTTCCTGCACAAGTTGGATAGGTGAAGTCGCTACCAGTTCGGCACTTTCAATGGCCCTATTCATTGCCGTTAACCGTTCTTTATTTGACGCAAGATCAAATCCAATTGCAGCTTCATTTCCTTCTAGAGGCTCCACAAAATAGACCGGATAATATTCTTCACGCTTTGCAGCAGGAACGATTCTTCTATTTTTTCTTTCAGTGATGGAAAAGAGGCTAAGCCCATCATCATGCGCACGCATTTCATAGGCTAGTCGCTCATCATCACTCACTCTGGGGATCCATTCGACTGCCTGCATTCCTAACTTACTTTTTCCTCCTTCCATTTGAATAACTGAATTTACATATGTCGAAAACTCTTCTCTCGATATTGCTTCTGAAGCCGCATAAAAACTTTTGATATGCTTGATAATTGATAAGTTTCGATCAATTTCTTCTTGAATATTACTAATATCTGCATCAACATATCGCTCAAAACTTCTCAGGTCTTCCGATAACATCAGTTCACTATACGTTTTACCAACAGATACGGTCACTACCAAACCAATCAGTAGAATAATAACAACCTGAGGCGAACGCCAACCACTAATATCAACGCTAAGCTTTTCCTTTCTCTTTTCCTTCTTTTTTTCCTTTTTGTCGAGACTTTGCTCTTTCTCCCAAAAGGAAAAAAAAATAATCACCAGCGAAACTAACAGAGTTACCAGGCCGATAATCGACATCCGGATAAATGGCCACTGTATTTCCATAAGGTCAACTTTTGCAACCAATCCAAAAATTTTATTTCCGATATGAACGGGCTCAAAGGCAGCAAGAACTATTTCCCCCCGATAGTCTTTTGCTTGAATAGTTCCTTCTTTTCCGGCAAGTGCCAGTCTCATTGGCTCAGCAATCAATTTAGCACCTTTAATAATTGGCTTATCAGCTAATCTCTGATGGAGGAATATCAGGCTGTTATTTTACAGGTGAGCCATAACAAACTCACCAGTTTCGCCAAATTCGCCACTAGAGCGATTGTGTGCTTCTCGGACCTGGCTGAGAGTTGCACCTAAAGAGCCAGTGTCATTATCAACAGCACTAAAAGCCGCATCAAACCTTGCGACAGACTCAATTAGATGTTTCTGACTTTTAACCAGAGCGGAAAGTTGTTCAAATGTCTGGTTAATTGAAGAGATATAAAACTGCCAGATAATAAACGACATTATGACAGCCATGAGACTATAGATTGCGCTTCCCATAAGGATCTTCTGCTTACGCACTTTTTGTCTCCATAATAATTACCAACACCCCAATCTAAGTGTCTATTTATTTAATAGATAAAAGTATAGAACAGCAATGTTGAAAAATCTGTAAACCTCCCAAATAGGCATTAATTCTGGAAACTAAATATTTATAGCTATCCCTGACTGGACATTTTATATTTCTAGGTCTATATATTAGCTAAACTATTGCAATTAAATCACACCATAAGTTTGTCGAGTACTATGTTAGAAATGGAAGACCAACAGCTGAAGCAAATAAGAATTTTACTAGCCGATGATGATGAGTTTATGCAAACCATCATCAAGCAGGTTCTTGATAATCTAGGGTTTACTCATATAACAATTGCTGATGATGGCAGACAAGCCATTAAATTCCTTAATAACAGCCACTTTGATTTACTCATTACCGATATTCAGATGCCCAATGTAAATGGCCTTGAGTTAATGAAAAAAATTAGAATGGGAGAAACCGCTGCCTTTAGAGATCTTAGAGTAATTACTATCACTTCGTTATCAAACACTGAAGTTTTAGGATCGGCGATTGCACTAGATGTTAATGCTTTTCTGGTAAAACCTGTCGAGCCGGCTACAGCATTGCAAAAAATCCAACAGGCAATTAATGAACCAGCAGATCTGCGTTCAGGAATCGTCTATAAGCGAGTTAATACTCAACTGGATATTCTGGAAAAAGCAGGTAAGCCAATTCACTCTCCCAGCCCACAGACTCCGGATAAATCCAAACTCAACCAATACGCAATGATCAGTATTAATAGATTAAAGCCTAAAATGTTGATTGCAAGAGATGTCAGAACTGAGGATGGTATGTTGTTAGTTCCTTGCGATCAAAAACTTTCTTCATTGACAATCAATTTACTACTCGAACTCAAATCATTGATTCCAGAACAAAAAGTATGGATAAAAAGACAACATTGAGCTTTAGTTAAACCACACTATTTGTGCCTGGATTGACAAAACAATAGCTTTTCGCAAATTGAGATATTATGGACTACGCTTAATTCACACCTTAATTATCAAAGTGCCCCTGGTGGTAACTTTAGTATTCTTCAAATACTTATGTATAGACAGATAAAAGCACTTGTTGTTGATGATGATGAATTTGTATTGGAAATTGCGAAACAAACCCTGGCAACTCTTGGGGTCGATCAAGTTACTACTGCAACCAATGGTAAACAAGTCGTCCAGCGTTATAATAAGCTTCCTCCTGAAGAAAGACACAATATTATTTTTTGTGATCTGGAGATGCCTGAAATGGATGGTGTTCAATTACTCAGGTATCTTGCTGAAATCAACTATTCAGGTTCTGTTGCGCTTATCAGCGGAAAAGATCATGGCTTATTGAAAGCTGTTGAGGAACTCGCTAAAGCCCATCGATTAAATGTGGTCGGCTCAACACAAAAGCCGTTAAAGCGAGATGCTCTTTCCTTTTTGTTAGCTCGCATCGATAAATCTCGTTACCCTGAAGTACCTGACAAAAGAGAACTCACCATAACCAGTCAACAAATAACGACCGGCCTGAAACAAAACCAGTTTTTTACCCTGTTTCAACCCAAGGTATCTGTCAAAACCGGAAAGATGACCGGAGTGGAAGTATTAACAAGATGGAACCACCCCGAGTTTGGTGAACTTCCACCTGACACCTTCATTCCTATCGCAGAACAGTCTAACCTGATCGAACAGCTGTCTGAACAGGTTATTTTAAAAACCTTTGAACATGTCAAAAAATGGCGACAAGATGGACTGGTAACCACCCTCTCCTTCAACATTTCGATGAAAACACTTACCAATTTAAAATTACCTGAATTTTTGATGAGTAATGCATCACGGTACAAGATCCCTGTTAATGATATCACCCTTGAAATAACAGAAAGCCAGCTTATGGAAGAGTTGGCAACAAGCCTGGAAGTTGTTACCCGGTTACGCTTAAACGGCTTAAAACTTTCAATCGATGATTTTGGTACTGGTTATTCATCACTGGAACAACTAAAGCGTATTCCATTTACAGAACTGAAAATTAACCGTACATTTGTCCACAATGCCGATGAGGACAAGGACGCAAGTGCTATTCTGAAGTCGAGTACCAGACTTGCCAAAAACTTGAACCTTAATGTTGTCGCTGAAGGTGTCGAAACTAAACAAGACTGGAAAATGGTTGAAAAACTGGGTTGCAATGAAGTTCAGGGATTCTTTATATCTAAACCATTAAGCCATACCAGACTTTTTAAATGGGCCACCTGCCAGCAAAAACTATCTGCCAGTCCTGCCACTGGAACCGCTGACTAAACTTCACTGCTTAATCGATGAGTTTAATAGAGATGTATAGCGCATCTGTGTATGTTAAATTATTCAACATATTGTCTTTGATAGTTTGAGATTCTCAATGATTTTAACTAGTTTTATTGCCTGCCTCGCAGTTTTTACATTAATCGGGATTGTTTCCATCAAATATAAGCGAAACTCCGATACTGATTATTTGTTGGCGGGGCGCGATCTTTCTCCAGGACTTGCAGGGCTCTCAGCGGTAGCGACAACTAATTCAGGGTTTATGTTTACTGGCTGGATAGGACTCAGCTATATGCTCGGATTATCCGCTATCTGGTTTATGCTAGGGCTGGGAACGGGCACAATAATAGGCCTGTTCAGTGCCAACAAACCAATCCGAAAGGCCTCTGTTATACATAATTCGCTTTCTTACGGCGGCCTGATTAGTCAATGGCAAGGCAAGAATCAGCCACATTTGCGTCGGTTAATCGGCATTGTCATCGTCGCCCTGCTGTCCGTTTACGGAGCCGCTCAGCTAACTGCTGGCAGTAAAGCACTACATGTATTATTTAACTGGGATTATTCCTCCGGCGCAATTATTGGCGCTGCAATCATTTTGCTTTACTGTTATTCAGGGGGATTGCGAGCTTCTGTCTGGACTGACGTTGCTCAGTCAATCGTTATGATTGGTGCAATGGGCGTTCTCTTTGTTGTCGCTCTGAATGAATTGGGGGGTATCCAGTCCTTCTGGTCAAAACTTTCTCAGATAGATCCACAGCTAACACATATTTTTCCTCCCAATACCAGCTTTGGTCCATTGTTATACATTGCGGGATGGGTTGCCGCGGGTATCGGAGTTATAGGACAACCACAC
>CBDUHU010000029.1:0-13974 GCA_965366725.1 uncultured Kangiellaceae bacterium | reverse complement strand
GATCCTGCGTTTGGTCTGGACGCTGTGTGGATTGATTCCGGGCAAAAAGATAATGCACAGGCACTTGGTTATACCGTGGTTGATGCCAGTACCGTTATTGCCACTCATTTAAGCCACCTGATTCAAAATCATGCGGCAGAACTATTTGGTCATGAAGAAGCAGAGCAAATGTTAAAGGGCCTGGCAAAGTCAGCGCCGAAATTAGCCGAAACACTGGTTCCTGACACAATCACTCTTGGGACGTTAGTTAAAGTTCTTCAGAACCTTCTGATTGAGCAAGTACCTATCAAAGATATTAGAACGATTGCCGAAACTTTGGCGGAGTTTTCAGCCAGGAGTCAAGATCCCGCCGTTCTTACTGGTGCCGTAAGAATTGCCTTAAATCGATTAATTATCCAAACAATCAATGGCTTACAGGAAGAAATACCTGTAGTTACTCTAGCCCCGGATTTGGAACAGATATTGCAACAGTCATTAGCATCAGGCAGAGAAGAGGCGGTTAGTATTGAGCCTGGGCTTGCAGATAGAATTCAGACTTCATTGAAACAATTGGTTGATCAGCAAGAAGCCGCCGGACAACCTTCTATTTTGCTAACTGCGCCAGCTTTGAGGCCATCGTTAGCCAAGTTTGCGAGGTTTGGTATTAAAGGACTTCATGTTTTGAGTTATCAGGAAATACCCGATAACAAACAGATAAAAGTAATAGCAACTGTTGGAAATAATAATTAGTCGTTCAGTCGTTATATTGACAATGATTTAAACAAGATTGAATTTGAAATAAGAGATTACAAGTATGAAAATCAGGCGATTTTACAGTCATAACATGCGAACAGCATTACGTCAGGTTGCCGATACCTTTGGCGATCAGGCTGCAATACTCTCTAATAGAAAAGTGTCTGGTGGCGTCGAAGTTATCGCTGCCCTGGATTACGATGAAAGTCTGATCCCAAATTCAACTGATTCATCAGCTGAGACTGCTGCTAAAGTTTCAACGAAAGCTGAACTTTTGACTGATGACGGGATAAATGATCCTGACCAATCAATTAAGTCAGCTGAACAGCTTTCTGCAACCACTGAAGCATCAACTGCTCGGAGAAAGAAAACACTTACTTCATCAGCAAATCAAGAAGCGTCTAATTGCATAAAAGAATCCTCTGATTCTGTACCTTTAGCGGAACCTCAAACAAGCTTATCGCGTAAAGAGACGCAGTTTGAATGGAGTATGGACCCTAATTTACAAGCGATGAAAGAGGAATTGGGATTGATGCGTTCGATGATGGCTGAACAGCTAAAAGGAATCGCCTGGAATCAGTTTAACGAAAAAGAGCCGCTCAAAGCGATGGTTGTACGGCGTCTTTCAAAGCTAGGGCTGAAAAGCGGAATTATCAATCTGTTTTTACCCCATGTTGATAGTGAACAAGATGCCGAGTGCTGCTGGCAAAAGATATTAGCGCTGCTAACAAAAGCTATGCCAGTTGCTGATAACCAGCTACTTAATGACGGTGGAATTTTTGCGTTAATTGGTCCTACTGGTGTTGGTAAAACAACAACCATTGCTAAACTGGCTGCGCGATTTGTAATTAAGCATGGCGCTGATTCAGTTGCAATGATTTCAACTGATAATTACCGTATTACCGCGCAAGAGCAACTATCAACATTTGGACGATTACTGAATGTACCAACTGCCAAAGTGTCGGTCAGAAATACGTTGGAAGTACTACTTAAGCGGTTTTCTAATAAAAAACTGATTTTAATTGATACTGCAGGAGTAGGGATTAATGATGTCAGTATGATGAAGCAATTATCCGAAATCTCAGCCAGTCGTCGACCGATTAAAAAACTACTACTGATGTCTGCAACCAGCCAGGCGGCTGTATTGAAGCAGTCGTTGGAGTTATTTTCAGGGGTATCTCCGGATGGGTTAATTCTTACCAAATTAGATGAAGCGACTTGTATGGGAGAGATTCTGAGTGTGGTGTTAACTGCAGGGTTAGGAGTCTTATTTACCACAGAGGGTCAAAAAATACCGGAGGATATTCGGCTCGCTAAAAGCCATCATCTAGTCGCAAAAGCGGTGTGGTTAGCGAACAAATATGCAAGAGATACTGAGGAATGGAGCATTGCACAGGCAATCTCTGCTTAAATTGAAATTATTGCTAATCAAAAGCACAAAAATGGCAAAATGTTCTATGCTTAATAAAGACTTAAATTCTATTTTTCAGTTGGCGTCAATTAAATATCGAATCTAAATTATGTGTTTTGTCAGGAGAAAGGTTGTTTGAATCAAGTTATCGAAATATCTTCATCAGCACAATCTAAGCCAGTTAAGGTGGTCGCGGTTGCGGGTGGAAAAGGAGGAGTTGGTAAAACCAATGTTTCGGTTAATCTGGCCATTTCCTTGAGTAAGCAAGGTTTTAAAGTGATGTTGTTAGATGCTGATCTTGGCCTGGCAAATGTCGATGTGATGCTGGGGATGGCAACCAGGAGGAATCTTTCTCATGTACTTGCCGGTGAATGTGAGTTAAAGGATATCGTTATCCAGGGGCCTCACGGATTACAAGTTGTTCCTGCTTCCTCTGGCACTAAGAATATGGCTGAATTATCGATACTTGAGCATGCAGGCATTATTCAGGCATTTAGTGAAATTGGTCATAACCTGGACTTTCTGATTGTGGATACCGCTGCAGGAATTACTGATATGGTTGTTAGCTTTGTCCAGGCAGCTCAGGATGTATTGATGGTTGTTTGTGATGAACCGACTTCTATTACTGACGCCTATGCGCTTATGAAGGTATTAAATAGAGATCATCAAATTGTTCGATTCCATGTGCTGGCTAACATGGTCAGAACAAGTCAGGAAGGTAGAGAATTATTCGCTAAATTGAGCGGTGTCTGTAATCGATTTCTGGACGTCACCTTAGGCTATATGGGATCGATCCCGTTTGATGAAAATGTCCGTAAAGCTGTAAAAAAACAAAAAGCGCTAGTTGATGCTTTTCCCCGTAGTCCTGCTTCTATTGCACTAAAAAGTCTTGCCAAGAAAGTTCAACAGTGGCCGATGCCTGCTGATGCAAGTGGGCATATTGAATTTTTTATGGAGCGATTGGTTACCAGAGTTGGCTAAGTTGGAGAAATAATCTGATCCCATAGAATAAACAGAGTGTAGCAAAGTGATTTATCCCGAATATAGGACATCGGGCAAAACAAAGAGTGGTGATAATGCATAATAAATTTAAGGTTTAGAGAGTGACAGGCGCAGACACCTATAAACAAATACAGCAGCAGGATTTTACTACGCGTTATGCGCCGTTGGTAAAGAGAATTGCGCACCATTTGCTTGCCCGACTTCCTTCTAGTGTTCAGCTAGATGATTTGTTGCAAGCCGGTATGCTTGGCTTGCTGGAAGCTCATAGTAACTTTGATGCGAGTAAAGGAGCCAGTTTTGAGACCTTTGCTGGTATACGTATTCGTGGTTCTATGCTCGATGAAATCCGTCGCGGAGATTGGGTTCCCCGCTCAGTTCATAAGAACGCAAGAAGTATTGCCGGAGCTATTAAGGAAATTGAACAGGAAACAGGTCGTGATGCCCGTGATACAGAAGTAGCGATGAAACTGGAAGTAGAAGTCGAGGATTATCGTCAGATGTTAATGGAAGTCAATAGTGGACATATGATGGATTTTGAAGCTATGGGGGTGACTGAGGATTATTTCAGTCAGGGTCTTTCTCCAACGACAATGACACCGTTGGAAAAAGTCCAGAAAGAAGATTTTAGAAACTCACTTGCCAGTGCAATCGCATCATTGCCTGAGAGAGAGAAACTGGTACTTGCTTTGTACTATGACGAAGAGCTTAACCTGAAAGAAATTGGCGAGGTTTTGGGAGTTAGTGAATCTCGTATTAGCCAGATTAATAGCCAGGCAATGCTAAGGCTTCAATCTCGTCTAAAAGATTGGAAGAAATAGCATTTGTTGACTAGATTAAGTGTAACCGTTTGATTTAGACCAAATAAGCCAATTATTAATTAACAATTGATTATGCCCTACGGAGACAGACTTTGGATAAGAATATGAAAATCTTAGTGGTAGATGATTTTTCGACAATGCGTCGAATTATTAAAAATCTACTGAGAGATCTTGGATTTAACAATACACAAGAAGCTGACGACGGAAATACAGCATTACCGATGTTACAAGCTGGAAATTTCGATTTTCTGGTAACTGACTGGAATATGCCGGGAATGCAAGGGATTGATTTACTTAAGGCTGTCAGGGCTGATGCAAGGCTTAAGACATTACCGGTATTGATGGTAACTGCTGAGTCGAAACGTGAGCAAATTATTGAAGCCGCTCAAGCCGGGGTCAATGGCTATATTGTTAAACCATTTACCGCTGCGACACTGAATGAAAAGTTAGGAAAAATTTTTGAGCGAATAGACGGCTAATCACTCTTTATTGTAAGGAAGTAATTTATGAAATTATCAGATAAAGAGCAGCTTGAAAAAACCATTGGGCAAACGCGCGAGTTGCTAACACATCTTGAAAACGAAGAAATTGAAGATGCACAAGAGCTGATTGATAGTCTGGCTACTACCGGTGATGAGGACTTGTTTATTGAGATTGGTAAGCTAACACGTCACTTACATGAAGCACTGACCAATTTTCACCTGGACTCCAGAATTACTGATATTGCTGCTTCGGAAATACCTGATGCAAAAGATCGATTAAATTATGTAATTGAACGTACTGAAGAAGCCGCTAATAAGACAATGGATAAAGTTGATCATTGCAACCAGTTAGCAGATGTAATCTCAAAAGACTCGGAAGAGTTACTGGTGGAATGGCAGAAATTATATCGAAGGGAACTTTCGCCAGGAGATTTCAGGACACTCTGTAGAAGGATCGAAAGTCATCTTGTAAAAAACAAAAATACAGCTGACCAGTTGCATTCTGGATTATCAGATGTATTGCTCGCTCAGGACTACCAGGATTTAACCGGTCAGGTAATACGTCAGGTGATAACATTGGTACATGATGTTGAAGAGAGTATGGTAAATGTCATTAAAATGTTTGGCAATATGGATGGTTACGCTGCCGCCAAAAGTAGAACAGAAGTAGTCAAGGGGGTTGAAGGCCCTATCGTCAACAAAGTCAATAGGGATGATGTGGTGAGCGGCCAGGATGAAGTCGACGATTTATTGTCTAGTTTAGGGTTTTAGGGGTAAGCGAATGTCTTTTGAAGCTGACGAAGAAATCCTACAGGACTTTTTAATTGAAGCCGGTGAAATACTCGAAGCCATGTCTGAACAACTTGTTGCTTTAGAAAATGAACCTGAAGATATGGATTTGCTTAATGGGATATTCAGGGGCTTTCATACGGTAAAAGGTGGAGCCGGCTTTCTTGCTTTAGAACCGCTGGTAGAAATTTGTCATATTACCGAAAATATTTTTGATATTTTACGCAATGGTGAGCGTGTCGCCGATGCTGATTTAATGGATCAGATACTTCATGCGCTCGATATTATCAATGAAATGTTCGATAGTGTTCGTAATGGTGATTATCCTAGTAGTGCAGAGCCCGATTTTCTTGAGAAGTTAGGTACCTATGCTCATGCTAGTAATGCTGAAACGCAAGTCCAACCAACAGTTGAGAAAGAGAAAGCGTCTGCTAATGAAGCATTAGAAGAAATATCTGATGATGAATTTGATGATCTTTTAAATGAGCTTAATAGTGCACAACCAAAACCTGTAGAAGCGGTAAGTGACGATATCACCGATGATGAGTTTGAGGCTCTTCTTGACGAGTTACATGGCACAGGTCAATTTAATGCGGCTAGCGATGAAAAACAGGTATCGGATATTACACCTGCAACAGAAAGCCCACAAGAAAGTTCACCCAGTGGTGATATCACAGATGATGAATTCGAAGCCTTGTTGGATGAGTTGCATGGGAAAAATGGTACAGTCGGTTCTGAACCAACATCTCCCGCTCAGGGTGTAAACTCCGCAAACTCAGATTTAATTGATGATGAAGAATTTGAAGCATTATTAGATCAACTTCACGGTACCGGTAAAGGTCCAGGTAAAAATGATGGGGCTAATCAGGCGGCCAGTCAGCCTGTAAAAACAACAGAGTCTGCAGGGACTAATGGTGGCAACAAAAATGAACAGGTTGCAGCACAGAATACAAATTCTATCTCTGTGAGCAAAACCAATAAAACGGCCAGTATAAGTTCTCCGTCCAAAAAAGAAAAAGTAGCTAGCAAACCAGTGATTAAAAAGCCGGTGGCAAAAAAAGCGCCAACAGCCAATGTTGCAGAGGCAACTGTCCGGGTTGATACTAAGCGACTGGACGACATTATGAATATGGTTGGCGAACTGGTTCTTGCGAGAAATCGTCTTAAAACACTTGGCCAATCCAGTCAAGATGAAGTGTTAACTAAAGCGATAGCCAATCTGGATATAGTAACCGGCGACTTACAGGGCGCTGTGATGAAAACCAGAATGCAACCGATCAAAAAAGTTTTTGGTCGTTTTCCTAGGGTTGTGAGAGATCTGGCGCGTAGTCTGAAAAAAGAAATTTCGCTGGAAATGGTTGGAGAAGACACCGATCTCGATAAAAACCTGGTCGAAGCATTGGCCGATCCACTCGTTCACTTAGTCAGAAATTCAGTCGATCATGGTATCGAATCACCTGAAGGTCGTGTTGCTGCGGGAAAAGTTCGTAACGGAACAATTGTATTATCTGCAGCTCAGGAAGGGGATCATATTATGCTATCAATTGAAGATGATGGTAAAGGAATGGATGCAGACGTATTACGAAATATTGCCATTAATAAAGGTTTAATGGATAAAGAGCATGCTGAAAGGTTAACTGATATTGAATGTTATAACTTAATTTTTATGGCCGGGTTTTCAACCAAAGAAGAAATTTCAGATATCTCTGGACGCGGCGTTGGAATGGACGTTGTGAAAACGAAAATCACTCAATTAAACGGTTCCATTGCTATCGACTCGGAGTTAGGAAAAGGTACTAAAATACTAATTAAGGTACCTTTAACACTGGCAATATTGCCTACATTAATGGTTAAAGTGAAGCAACAGGCTTTTGCTTTACCATTAACATCAGTTAATGAAATTTTTCATCTAGATTTAACCAAAACCAACATGGTCGATGGGCAGTTGGTTATTGTTGTGCGAGAAAAAGCACTGCCGCTTTTTTTCCTCAATGAATGGCTAGCTCAAGGATATAGTTCAGGAGAACGAGAGAGCGAAGGACATGTGGTACTGATCCAGGTGGGTACCCAGAGAGTCGGTTTTGTCGTTGATTCACTCATTGGACAGGAAGAAGTGGTGATAAAACCGCTCGGAAAATCACTTCAAGGCACCCCGGGTATGGCGGGAGCAACGATTACTAGCGATGGTGGTATTGCTTTAATTATTGATATTCCCAGTTTACTTAAGCATTACGCTGGTTAGATAAGTCGTTAATAGTACCAGCCTTATTATGTTACACAGGATTTGCTAGTGGGTATTAAGGTATTAATCGTTGATGATTCTCAATTTTTTTGTCGAAGAGTCGGTTCAATTCTGAATTCAGCGCATGATATTGACATTGTTGGTATTGCAAATAACGGTAAAGAAGCGATTGAAAAAGCTAAAGTTCTTCAGCCTGATGTAATCACACTGGATGTTGAAATGCCTGTTATGGATGGTGTTACTGCACTTAAGCAGATAGTGAAGGTGTGTGATGCCAGAGTGTTAATGCTGTCTTCTTTAACTTATGAAAATGCTAAAATTACTTTAGATGCGCTGGATGCAGGTGCGACTGATTTTCTTTTAAAATCTTATGAATCTCTCTCGTCTGATAGTGGAGGTATGGTTCTTCAGTTACAGAAGAAAATAAGAGAAATGGGAAGAGCAAAGAATATCCATTCTCCTCGCTTAGTGAAACAGGCTGCTCCACCTCAAGTCAATGCACCGGACAGGCCTGCTTATTCTCATTCTAAACCGACTCGTTCCTTTCAGCGTGCTGCAAGTGAAAGAAAACAGCAAGTTAGTCTTAATCCGGGAAATAAATTGATTGCAATTGGAGCGTCAACAGGAGGGCCCGTTGCGTTACAAAAATTGCTAGCACCACTACCTGCGAGCTTCCCTTTTCCAATAACAATAACTCAGCATATGCCAGGCACATTTACCGGTGCATTTGCAACAAGGCTGGACAGTCTATGTCATTTAAAAGTAGTGGAAGCAAAAGATGGAATGTTATTAAAAAAGGGTCATGTATATATTGCTCCCGGTGGTAAACAAATGGTATTCGAAGGTTCTATCTCTATACCCAGGTTAAGGATAAGACCGACAGATCCAAGACTACAGTTTTCACCGTCGGTTGATGTGACTTTTGGCTCTGCATCAAAATTATTTGGTGGCAATATGTTGGCGATTATATTAACCGGTATGGGTTCTGATGGAACTGAAGGATGCCGCTTGATTAAAGCAAAAGGTGGACAAGTGTGGGCACAAGATGAAGCATCCTGCGTGGTTTACGGTATGCCTATGTCGGTGGCAAAAGCTGGATTAACGGATGCACAACTTTCAATTGAACTGTTTGCTCCCGCCCTTAACAGGGGAAGATAAATAATGGACCGGTTAACTTTTATTGGTTTACTTGTTGCGGTATTTGCTATTTTTGGCGGGCAAATTCTAGAAGGTGGGAGCATTGAATCTCTATTTGACTGGAGTGCTTTTGTGATTGTGGTAGGGGGAAGTTTTGGTGCTGTTATGTTGCAGTCACATGCCACTACCTTTGTTAAAGCCATGAAAATTTTTAACTGGATTTTCAGGCCACCGCTGCAACCAATCAATGAAACAATTGATACCATAACGCGCTGGAGTAATATCACCAGAAAAAAAGGATTGTTGGGACTTGAAAATCAACTTGATGAAGATGCTGAACCTTTTATTCTAAAAGCGCTAAATATGTTAGTCGATGGAAATGATGCAGATACAATACGTAAAACAATGTTTATTGAGCTAGATGTATATGACAAAGAGTTGCTAAAAGCAGCAAAAGTATTTGAGTCGATGGGAGGGTATTCTCCTACTCTGGGAATTGTTGGTGCTGTACTTGGATTAATTCATGTCATGGAAAACCTGGCAAACCCTGATTTACTTGGTCGGGGAATTGCAACCGCATTTGTTGCAACAATTTACGGTGTTGGTTTTGCCAACTTATTTTTCCTTCCTGTTTATCATAAGTTACGTGCAGTAATCGCTGAGCAGTCACTTTTTCGTGAAATGCTAGTTGAAGGTGTTGCTTGTATTGCCGATGGTGAGAACCCTCGTGTTATTGAGGGTAAATTAAACGGCTACCTTGTACGGTGATATTATGCGATCTCAACGCGGAAGATATTTTGAGGAAGAACAAGATGTAGGACGATGGTTAATTTCTTTCGCTGATTTTATGACCTTGTTATTTGCATTTTTTGTTGTCATGTACTCCATTTCTCAAGTTAATGAGACTAAATACAAAATTCTGTCTGAGTCTCTAACTCAAGCTTTCGATACACCGGAAAAAAGTATTGAGCCAATTCAAGTTGGTGATATTAACCAGGCAAACAGAGATAGTCTGACAAAGATTGATGAAGCTCCCACAGAGGAGAAAATCAAACAAAGTGCCGATAAGGAACAATTTGCAACTAATGAAGAGTTTAAACAACTTGAGAGTGGGCTTCGTGAATCTTTAGCAGAACTGATTGAGCAAGGCCTCGCAGAGATAGGCTCTGATGCAAACTGGATTAATATAAACTTAAGGAGTGGACTTCTGTTTCCGTCGGGAAGTGACGAACTAAATGACAGTGCCGATCCTGTGCTTGAAGAAGTGACCAAACATCTGAATACTAATTCACAGTTGATTCTGGTTCATGGCCATACTGACAATATTCCAATTAATACTGAACGTTTTCCATCAAACTGGGAATTGTCAAGTGCTCGCGCCGTAGCTGTGGTACGCAAATTGCAAAACCAATCTGTATATGCTCCCAGAATGAGCGTAGAAGGACATGGTGAATATCAGCCAATTGCATCAAATGAAACTTTTGAGGGGCGTGCCAAGAATCGAAGAGTTGTTATTTCAATTTCTCGTAAACAAAGGGTTATACAGGATAAGACACTAGCTGTTAGTGAAGAGAGCCAGAGTGGTTCAGAGAAGTTCTTAAAAGAAAGCAAGCAACAAAAAGATGCTGAACCTGAAATTGAAGTGATTCGCTTACCCGGCGGTGGGATGCTGATACGCGGCAAAGACTTGCCGACTGATGATGACAAAAACGATAGTAACAACTGAGAATATTTAATAAGAATCGATAAAAGCCTATCATAGAGAGAACATTTTTGAATATCTGGACAGTAGCTAACCAAAAAGGCGGTGTTGGAAAAACAACGACCGTGGCAGCATTAGCCGGTATCTTAGCTGAACGTGGTTATCGAGTATTGATGCTTGATTGTGATCCCCACGCTTCACTAACTGCCTATTTTGGTTTTGATAGTGAAAGCCTGACGTTCACCCTGTATAACTGGTTTTCAAATACTCCGCAAACTAAAGCGCAGGTTTTGGACCATGTGATTGAGCTACAGTCTGAAAAAATTTCTCTGATGCCTGCGTCACTTAGTCTGGCAACCCTTGATAAGCGGTTCAGTAGCAAAGAAGGTATGGGCTTAGTAATATCAAAGGTTCTTAAAATAATCTCAGATGATTATGATTATGT
Organism: uncultured Kangiellaceae bacterium; assembly: GCA_965366725.1. Classification (GTDB taxonomy): domain Bacteria; phylum Pseudomonadota; class Gammaproteobacteria; order Enterobacterales; family Kangiellaceae; genus Aliikangiella. The sequence continues at coordinate 3,214 of CBDUHU010000029.1, read as the reverse complement.
ACTGATCGATTGCCCGCCAGTATTAGGTTTGTTATTAATTAATGCACTGGCAGCTTGTCAGCAGTTGATTATTCCTGTGCAAACGGAGTTTCTTGCCATTAAGGGGCTGGAGAGAATGATGAATACACTTAATATGGTGATTAAAGCACAGCATCATAGTATTGGTTATACCATTGTTCCTACAATGTTTGATCGCAGAACTAAAGCGTCTATCGAGGCACTAAGAAATATGCGAGATGAATTTGGGGGGCATTTATGGGAGAAAGTTATTCCCGTTGATACTAAGTTCAGAGATGCTTCGCGCCGCAACCTATCGCCTTCAGTTGCCTACCCGGAAACCCATGGCGTTGGAGCATATAATAAACTGGCTGATAATATGCTGAAGTTGACAACCACGCATTCGGTTGGGTAAGTTGGTTATTATGAAACTCAATAAGCCACCGGTAAATGAAGAACAATCCATACTTGAGGAGTATGTTGATTTTTTATTAACTGATTTATCGAATGTGACGCCAATACACAGTAAACAGACTGCAACAAAGGAGCGTACTAATCTGCAACATGAAATTGGTAGTTCCGATAAAGCTTTGCAACAGAATGATTTTAATTTAGATCCTCACCAATCATCACATTCCGCATTATTTGAAAAAGAAAAAGATTATGTACAAAAGAAACCTGCTAAACCTTCCAATCAAGCGTTAGTTGATGGACTGCCGATTGAGTCTAAAACAAAAGAACCGGCAGATTCAAACAAGCTTCCAGTAACTGATAATATAAATTGTGTTGTTAGCGCTTCCAAAGAAGCATTTAATCAACAGGAAGATTTCCATTCTGATGATAGGATTAAACAGCCCTTTGTGTTGGAGTCGGAAGAAGAAGAATTAAAAAAGTGGGACGCCGTACTTACTAAAGAAAAAGAAGCACTATTTCTCAGTAATGCAAAAGGAGAGCCTGGAAATAACTCTGGGATAGAGATTCCAGCGGAATCTTCACTGTCGCCAAGTGGTGGTGAAAAAATAACTGAACAAGATCAGAGCTATCTTAAGAATGAACAAAATGCTAGCCACAGGTTACAGCCAGAGAATGAACTAACGAAGGAATTAAAGAAGTTTGATCATGAGCCAGATAAACGGCTAATTAAAGTAGAAAAGTTACTGGCTAGAATTTCTCCGGTTTCACAGCCAGATAAAAAAATAGATGCTACTAATCGAGATATCCCTGAAACTGATAGTTTAAGAAAACAATCGACTGAAGCAGTGAATGAGACAGCGGAAGCTAGCTTTCAACAGCGCCAGGCAATTACTGTTAGAGAGATGTTACCGGAAGTATTTCAAACACTTATTTTTGAAGTAGGTAAGTTACCTCTTGCTGTGCCATTGTTGAAGCTGGGTGGAATAGTACCAGTTAGTGAGCAGGAAATCACACCGCTGGTTGGAACACCAGACTGGTTTATGGGGCTTGTACCCCATGATCGGGGAAACCTGATGGTCATTGATACTCAGCAATACTTAATGCCTGAACAGCGAGTCGCTGATAGCGAAAGAAGCGAATACGAATACTTGATACTGCTGGATGATACCAATTGGGCAATGGCATGTCATGGCGTTGGTGATGCTAAAAACTTAACTCAGGATGACATTCGCTGGTCGCAAAAATCCTCCCAGCGTCCCTGGTTTGGTGGTATGGTCGTTGATTATATGAGTGCGCTTATTGAAGTTGATGAATTAATCAATATGTTATCGAGTCACATTTCCGAGTAAAAAATGCCTCACCAACGATTCTTTTACCTGCTATCTCTGATATTTATACTAATATTTATTGCGTTAGCAATTACCCCCTATGATCGAAGCGATTGGGCACTAGAAAATCTATTAGTGATCATTGCTGCAATTGCATTTGCGCTAACCTATAAAAAATTTCCGTTCTCCCGACTATCATATAGTTTGATATTTTGTTTTCTGGTTTTACATGAAGTTGGTGCTCACTATACCTACGCAAAGGTTCCTTATAATTCTTTTTTTCAAAACTATTTTCAACTAAACATCGATGAATTCTTTTCATGGGAGCGGAATAATTTTGACCGTGTTGTTCATTTTCTTTATGGACTACTATTAGCCTATCCGATTAGAGAATTCTATTATCGGATCGCCGATGCCAAAGGCTTCTGGGGATATTTTTTACCGCTTGAGTTGACTATGGCAACATCGATGATATTTGAGCTTTTTGAATGGGCTGCAGCAGAGATTTTTGGTGGTGACCTAGGGATCGCTTATCTAGGCACTCAGGGCGATATCTGGGATGCTCATAAGGATATGGCGTTGGCAAGCCTTGGCGCTACAATGACTATGCTGATAACTCTGGCGGTCAATATTAAACTGCAACGAAACTTTGACCGAGAATGGGATGAAAGTCTTTCTATTAAACATGCTGAGCCACTTGGTGAAGAGCAATTTGCAAAAATGTTAACTGAAGATCATGATGGTTCAGATAACTAAGACAAAGGTTACCGCAAGTATAAATGACGTCATTACCAAGTCGTACAGGAATAGAAGATGACGTCGTGTTTTTATCATTCCAATTTGTGCTAGATTCAAGAGGTTTTAATCACTTTTTGTTCATTTTTTACGCCATTTTACCATAAAATAACTGTGAACCAGTTCTCACTTCCTGTAGTATTCCTGCTATATTTTTGCGCTAATCACTGCTATTTACCAACGGTAACCTAATGTAAGTGACGCAATTATGAACTAAAAAATAATTTGGGGTCTTGGATAGAGTTGTTCTATCCAGTTTAATTTATAAAACAATAATAATCGGTAAGCATATGTTTAAGAAATTAGTTGTTGCCAGTTTGCTTGGTGTTTTTTCTGGTATTGTTTTTGGCGCAGATGTTCAGATTTCCCAGTTAGTTGATAATGTTGATCCTGCTCCCAGAGGGGGAGAAATCGTTTACTCAGTATCGGTGCTCAATGGCAACAATGATACTGCAACAAATGTCAATTTAACTTTTCCTATCCCTGCCACAACCAGCTTTGTTTCAGTAAGTGATGCCGTATCTTGTAGTCATGATGGTGGAACGCCCGGTCAGGTTAACTGTAATCTGGGTAGTATGGTTGGTGATGGTGTCGGCGGGCCAATTACAACCATTGACTTTTCGATACAAACCTCAGTTTCTACTGGAAACACGGTTGCAGTAAATGCGACGATTACTGCT
>CBDUHU010000028.1:0-14044 GCA_965366725.1 uncultured Kangiellaceae bacterium | reverse complement strand
GTTTCTAATTTATTGGTCGTGGCAACAACAATCTCCTGGTCAACCACTGAAAGTTCCCGCGCGAAGTCGATTACAGTATTAAAAATATCTTCCGCAGCGTGGGCTAAATCACCGATATTCATAGCCCCAGCCATTCGTGAGCTGCCTTTTAATGTATGATATATGCGGCGTAGATCACTGTTTATTTCTTTACTATTAAGATTGTCGACCCATCTATTCAGAAGTTGTCGGGCAGTCTCTATAAGCTCTTCACCTTCTTCAACAAATAATTCGACTAACTCAACATCCATATCTTCTGGCTCAGGCTCAGCCTCTCCGGCAGAACCTGAAATCCAGTCCTCTATCTGACCAATAATTGAATCCGCAGAGTCAAGATCCTCTTCAGATGCAATTTTATTTAATAGGGTTGTTAGTTTTTCAATTACTTCAGAAAGTAGTGAATTAAATTCTTTTTCAATAGTATCCAGTTGGCTATAGTGAGATGCTAAATTTTCAGCTGCACATGCAAGTTTTTCAAGCTCAGATATTGCCACCATTTCTGAACCACGATGGAATGTGTGTAACTCCATTCGAATCGACTCTTTAAGCGAAGCATTATCTGGGTCACTCACCAATGATTGGTTCAGATGACTTAACTCATGTAAGATATCAAGTCCTTCAGTAAGAAAAATAGAAACTAGCCTTTGATCCCGCTGACTAGTGCCTGCATCGCCTGTAGCACCTGATGCAATATCTAGCTGGACAACTTTTTCAACAAGCTTATTTAACTCACTTTCATCAAAAGGCTCAGCGCTCTTCAAGTTTTGCAAAGAACCATCAAGAAAATCACAAATTTGTTTTAACAATAAAATTACCGATTGCTCAAAGCGGGCACCACTTCCTTTAACTAGTCGAGCATACTTTTCGCAAGGTCCGGTTAATTTTGCAATGGCCTCAACTCCAGCCATGTGTGCACTACCTTTTAAAGTATGAAGTGCGCGAATAAGCTCATCAGTAACAGCCACTGTACCTTCAGCTGGCGCTGAATTTATAAATGACGATATATTCTGAATGTGAGACTCAGCTTCCGTGGAGAAAATTTCCAAAAGTACGGGATCGATAGCTTCCTGGCTTCCCGCCTCAATAACCTCGTCGCTTTGGTTAAATTTTTGCTCAAAGTCAAATTCAGACAAGGGACGTCCGGCCGCAACATGTTCTGCTTTGGCAATTAAAAGTTGATAGTCACAATTTACAGGTGTTTGCTTGGAAAATGCTTCGACTAACTGCGGCAACATACTATGGGCTTCATTTAAAACCGAAATAACTGGAGTTTCAGCGGGAATCGTTTCTTCAAGAACACGATTGAGCATATTCTCAACAGCCCAACTTACTTCACCAATTACTTTGGCACCAACAAGACGCCCACTTCCCTTTAGAGTATGAAATGAGCGACGCAGTGTTGTGATTGCTTCATCATCATGAACATTATTAATCCAACGGGGTAACATTGCATCGATTGCCTGGACTTCTTCTTCAGCCTCTTCAAGAAATATTTCTAATACTTCTTCATCAATCAGTGTTTCATCAACTTCTTTTTCCGCAGACAGAGAAAGAATAGGAATCACTTCAGCTGACTCCTGAGTAGAAACTTCTTCTACTTGCTGTGATTCAACGACAGCTTCCAGCTGTTGCTCTTCTACAGGCTCCTCTTCTTCAACAACTGGCAGTTCAGATGCTAATGCAGTACTTAATATTTCAGAACTTTCAGTCGCTCCTTTTAATATCGAATCGATTCCTCGGTGCTTACCTTCTTCTGATGCTTCGAGGTAATATTCTACACTGGTGATAACATCAGCAAGGGCATCAAGGTGCTCTTCTTTAGGTTGAGACTGAACTGCAATGATTCTTTTCTCTACGAAGTCATTTGCTATTTGTAAGAATTGAGCAGCTGTATCAAACTGTACAATTCGAACTCCCCCGAGTACTTCATCGAGAAGAGTTGGAACTTCTGCAAGAGTTTCTCTGTCAAACCCTGAGGCAATATAGTTGATAATTCTATCTTTCGCTGCCTGCATACTTTTGCGAGCAACCTTAATTAGCGCTTGGGTAGCTTCGTCAACTTGTGACTCTTTAGCTTGATTTTCACTGCGTTCAGCTGACTCTTCTTCTGTTGCAATTTCCCCGGAAACATCAAGATTAATATTTTTGAGATTTGCTTCAACAAACAGCAAGGCACCAGCAATATCCATTACCACTGAATCCCCTGGCATACTATTACTATCAAGTAAATCTTGAATTTGTTTGATCTGCTGTCGTATTACATCTCTGGGAATTGCTAATTCAAGCAATGTAAGAGTATCGGCAATTCTAATTAGAGAATTAATAAGGTTCTGGAGTATCGAAGGATCTTTCGACTGCGCTCTTACAAACAAATCAAGCTGATCTTTAACTGATTGAAGTTCTTCATTGATCGCACCAGCCACATTAGTAACGGCACTTGTATCCGGCTGAGCTAGTTTTTCCTGACGTTTTTTAATTTGCTCGCTATCAGCTAACGCGCCATCAAGAGAAAATTCCTTCTTTAATTTTAAAACCCGTTGGTTTTTAGAGTTTGAACGAGCGACATAATAGAGTAACTGAGAGAGTAACTCTTCCGGTATGACATCGCTAAGTGCACTCGCTCCGTTTTCAGAAAGACGTTTGATTTGTTTGTCAACTTTAGCAAGCAATTGATGGATTTCTTTCTTTTTATATAACCCCTTTTCCATGATAGAAAAGATAAATCCATCAGCTACCCACCATAATCTAGCAACAGAATAACCTTCAGTAAGCGCTTCGAGACGCAATAATACTTTATGTATTCTGGCAAGCGATTCTTTAATATTCTCGCCCCTAATAACACCAGTCAAACCTTTTTGAAAATGCGCTCGCAACTTTTTGGTATTATCCTGAAACGCACTTGTTCTATCAGTTTCAGATGCTTTTTCCTGTGCCTTTGGTGGAGTCACGCTATGAGTATCAGCGGTAAACAACTCACTTTCTGGCATTGGTGGTAAATTACCCGCAGCTCGAACCTCATTAATTAATGGCAGCAAGATAACTGGGACGTCTTTATGACCGTCTTCGACTCGTTCCAGATAACCAGGCATTTGAAGTAAGGCTCGCATTAAAACTTCAAATGAAGCCTCATTCGAATAACTCGAATCCGACGACATTTTTTCAGCCAGATTCTCCATTTCTTCCGCAAGCTTAGCGGCCCCTGAAAACTCCAACATTTGAAGAGTTCCCTGAACCTGATGCAAACAATTAATACAAAACTGGATTTGAGTTTGATCCTGATGATCTTCAGCAAAATTTTCCAGCCCCTGACGAGCTTGGTCAAGAGTATTATTGATTTCTTTTCTGACCCAACTTAAAGCCAACTGGTCATAATTATCAGTCATGACTACTCCGTCATCTTTGTCATTTGACTATCATTACGCATATACGCAAGACAGTGTTTATTATTAACTCTGGTAAGTCCTTGATTATCTAAACCAATGACTTCTCCATGCCCTAAAACTAATAAACCGCCGGGCACGAGTCTTTTTGTTAATTGCTCAATTAATTGCTGTTTACGTTCCTGACGAAAATATATAAGCACGTTCTGGCAATATATTACGTCATATTTCTGTTTCACATCCGTACCCAAATCCAAAACGTTTCCCTGGATAAAACAAGTACGCTGTTTTATTTGTTCGCTGATCTGATAATGATCATCAGCCAACTTATCAAAATAAAAATTCTTTGTTGCCTGTGATACAAAATCCAGCTGCTTTGCAGCATAGATAGCTTCACGAGCAACAGCTAGCGATGGATAGCTTATATCAATACCTCCGACGCCAAAATAAACCATTTTACCGCAAGCTTCTTTTAGTCCGATATTAAGCTTATCCATCTCGATAGCCAGGGTGTATACCTCTTCCCCTGTTGAACACCCAACACTCCAGATATTAATATTCTGCGAACATTCAGGGTGTCTTTGAAATTCGTTTAGTGCTTTGTTTCTGCAATAATTAGTAACTGCCTTTAACGATGCATCGTCCCTGTAAAAACAGGTTTCATGAACAGTCAAAGAGTCGACTAATTTTGCCCAGTCATTAATAGGGATAACATCAGTGCTTAGCTCATAGTAAAGTTCGCTATAACCACTAATGCCCTGCTCTTTCATATGTCGGTACAGTATGGCAACCAGAAAAGCTTTTCGACTTTCAGGCAACCATAAACCAGTACGCTTTTCTAAAAGAGTCTGCCAAAGGGCAAACTCATCTGATTCCATTTCTGGAATATTAAAAGCAGCCATACATTTGCCCGCTAATTAGGCTTCGTCTGGTAACTTGAAACCTGCAATAGAGTTATTTAGTTCATCAGCCAGCTCTGCCAGTTTACCGATAGAACTTGCCGTATTTTGCGTACCTTCTGATGTCTGGTTAGTGATTTCCTGGATAACATTCATCGTATTCGATACATGTCCGGCAGAAGCCGCCTGTTGGCGCGCCGCATTCGATATGTTCTGGATTAAGTCAGCCAAACTTTTCGATACTCGTTCAATTTCTTCCAGTGCAACACCCGCATCCTGTGCCAGACGAGCACCATGTACCACTTCCGAAGTACTTGCTTCCATCGATATAACCGCTTCGTTTGTATCTGTCTGGATTGTTTTTACTAGCGCTTCTATCTGTTTTGTCGCATTACCGGAACGTTCCGCCAGTCGTTGTACCTCATCCGCAACAACCGCGAAACCACGACCGGCTTCCCCAGCCATCGATGCCTGGATTGCAGCGTTAAGTGCCAGGATATTTGTTTGGTCGGATATATCGTTGATCAAAGATACGATATCACCGATTTCCTGTGATGATTCACCAAGTCGTTTAATTCGTTTTGAAGTTTCTTGAATTTGTTCACGGATAGTGTCCATCCCTTGAATCGTATTTCGTACAACTTCACCACCTTTCTTCGCAATATCAACCGACTTTTCCGCAACCGTTGCCGATTCGGAAGCATTGGCAGATACCTGCTCGATGGAAACAGCCATCTCGTTAATCGCTGCTGAAGCTCCCGTTATTTCCTGTGCTTGATTTCTTGAAGCCTGAGCCAGCTCAATCGATATATTCTGAGTAGCATCTGTCGCATTAGCCAGTTTTACAACCGAGTCTTTGATCGTCGATACCAACGACCTCAATTGGTCAATAGTAAAGTTCATCGCATCGGCAATTGCCCCGGTGAAATCTTCCGTTACTGTCGCATTGGTAGTCAGGTCACCGTCTGCAAGTCCTTCCATTTCATCCAGTAGTCGAATGATCGCCTGCTGATTTCTTTCGTTCTGTAGTTTTTCCTGGTCCGCTGATACACGCGCTTTTTCAGTACGACCTCTATCGTCCTTACGTTGACGGAGATAAAGCAATATTAAGAAGATTAAAACAAATCCACCAGCTATTGCCGAATAATATGGATGTCCAGGTCTTTTCAGATCGCCGGATTGTTGTTCGTAAGCATCTTGTAATAATTCTGTTAATTCAAGCATATCATTAGCTTGTAAGAAAATCTGATCCGCCGCTTCGTGGACTTTAAAAAGCTCTTCCGTTGAACGTATTACAAAATCAACATTCTGTTTTACCCCAACATATTGGTTGGCTATATCTTCAAGTGCTAGCCTGGCTTCAGCATTGTTGACCCGGCTAATCCCCATCATGGCATCACCTTCGAGCATTCCGGTTAGAACTTCACCAAATACATCAACATCATGTCCAAAGTTTTCTGCTGCAATTGACGCATCATCACCACCAGCGAGTACTTTCTGGAAACTTCTCAGAATTCTTTCCGCATAGTGTGATTGGCGGGTGGTATACATCATCTGTTCAGCTGAAGTATTCGTATCGAGTAAAATATCCTGAACATTTTGATATAAAAATTGCATTTGCGGGATAGTTGCAGCTAGCTCTCTGGATATATCATATAAACCAACAACCGTTTCTTTACCTTGCGATACTACCAATGCGTTTTTGTTCAAATCAAACCACAAGTCCGCAACCTGTTTAACCTGGTTAGCTTTAATCGAAGCTGGCGAAGGTGGTAACCCCTTAGAATCATCACCGCGATCCAGGTGATTAAATTGAGCCTGAAATTCTTTTGTTGAAGCCGTCAACTGCTCGAAAGCCTCCTCGGTACCCTGTGAAGCTTCCGAGGCATTTTTTGCAACCTGTTGAGATAGTACTCTGAGGTTACCGGCTTTGGTCAGTCTTGACTGATTAAACTGTCCTTCACGAAGTCCCCAGGTCAGATTGACACCGCCAATCAGGATGAAAAGTAGAAGCAACCAAATGTAGGCGTTTGTATTCGACCCCGTTTCTAGCTGGTTCTTCTTATTGTCTGCTGCGCTCATAATTTAATTCCTGAATACAAAATGTTTTCAAAAGAGTTAGCCGTCTTTATATAAGTGCTACCTGACGAAACGACGGCGTTTCGGCCAAGGCTTTCAGGCTAAACACAGTCCATAGCTTTTCACCTGAATAAAATCCACCCTTTAAAAAAGGCAGCATTACATCATCATCAACCGGGATATCCTTTACCCAATCTTCGTCTTCATAGTGATTCAATCCCAGTACTTCGTCCACGACAACTCCACAATGGATTCCATCATGATTAACCACCAAAAGCCTTTGACGACGCAAAGCACCGGGAACTTTACGTCCTAAAAAGCCATGAAGATCCATTATGGGGAGTAAAGTACCGCGGATATTTGCCAAACCTTTTACCCAACCTTTAGCACCAGGTACTTTGGTATAGCGAGGAATAGAAATAATTTCGGCAACTTCGTTTAGCCGGACAACGTAGTCAATTCCAGACACTCTAAAACCGACACCAGTCCAAAACCGGCTAAGGTCTTCATCACGGCTAGCATTGGATGCACTGGCAAAACTGCGCTGTTCAATACTTTGAAGAAATTCAAATGCTTTTAAGTCAATACTCTCGTCCATAGAGTTTTCTAACGCCCTAGTATTGCTTGGATAGTGTTAATGAGATTACCTTCTTCTACAGGTTTAGTAAGGTAATCCTTTGCGCCTTGTCGCATTCCCCAGATTTTATCAGTTTCCTGGTCTTTGGTGGTTACAATAACAACTGGAATATGAGCTGTAGTCTGCTCCTTCTTCAGTTGACGAGTTGCCTGAAAACCATTAAGTCCGGGCATAACAACGTCCATTAATACCAAGTCAGGTAGCTCTTTCTTAGCGACTTCTACACCAGCTTCACCACTTTCCGCAGTAACTATATCGTAACCATTTTTCTCTAGGATGGTTGTTAAAACATGGGTTTCTGTTGGCGAATCGTCAACAATTAAAATCTTAGACATTTATTAAATTCCCCCGTTTAGCCGTTCAATTAATATCACTAACTAAACAAAATGAATGTGAATACAAAATTTAAGCGTGGCTGACGTGATCGGTTATCGCGCCTAACAGCTCATCTCTACTAAAAGGTTTAGTCAAATATTGATCTGACCCAACAATACGTCCTTTGGCTCGGTCAAACAACCCATCTTTACTCGATAGCATAATCACCGGTGTATCCTTGAAGTCCTTATTATTTTTTATTAGCGCGCAAGTCTGATAGCCATCTAGCCGCGGCATCATAATATCCACAAAAATTATTTGTGGTTTATGATCCGCTATCTTGGCAAGTGCATCAAAACCATCAACAGCTGTAACAACTTCACAACCAACTTTCTTGAGCAAAGTTTCGGCAGTCCGACGAATAGTCTTACTGTCATCAATCACCATTGCTTTGAGACCTTGAAAGCTATTTTCCATTAATCATTTCCTCATCAGGTATTATAGCAAACTACCCGTATTTCAATTACATATTAAGCGCAAAAGCTTAATGTAAAAAGCCTGAGTAACTTTTAACATAAAAAACAGCACTCTTCCATAGAGATTTATACTAAATGTGTACTGTTAGCAAAGCGTTCTTAGAATACTAGCTTAAAAAAGAAAGCTTTAAAAATCAATCTTTTAAAAGCTATGATAGCGAGCCAACTTTAAAAAGAGATTGTAACACATTGATAAATATAGAAAAAGATTTGAATTTTCGAAATTACTCCCTATAATGGAGCAATCAGTTTACCCTTCCTAACTCTTCAATTATAGTCGAGAAATTAAATGAAGCTTAAAATTGCAATTTTAATGGATCCCATAGAACGGATAAATATCAAGAAAGATAGTAGTTTTGCTATGTTGATGGAAGCGCAAGCACGTGAACACGACTTGTTTTACTTGCAACAAAATGACCTTTTGCTGTCTGAAGGTAAGGTTCAAATGCACGTTCAACCATTAAAAGTAGCTAATGATCCGCAATCCTGGTTTGAATTTGGCAGCAAAATAACTGTTGATGCGACCGAACTAGACGTGATTCTAATGCGCAAAGATCCACCATTTGATATGGAGTTTGTTTACTCAACTTACTTACTTCAATTGGCACAAGAACAGGGAGTTCTGGTGGTTAACAATCCACAAAGTATTCGTGATGCCAATGAAAAACTTTACACAGCCTGGTTTCCCCAGTGCTGCACAGATATGCTGGTAAGTCGTAATGAAAGTGACTTCAGAGCTTTTCTCGCTCAACACCAGGATATTATCTTAAAGCCCCTGGATGGCATGGGTGGAAGCTCAATATTTAGAGTAAAACATGATGATCCTAACGTTGGAGTAATTATCGAAACTCTCACTCAGTTGGGAACGCAAAGTGCCATGGCGCAAAAATTTATTCCACAAATCAGCAATGGCGACAAAAGAATCCTGATGGTTGACGGCGAGCCGATCCCCTATTGTCTTGCCCGTATTCCTGCAAAAGGGGAAACTAGAGGCAACCTTGCAGCTGGCGGCAGAGGCGAGGCAAGACCATTATCAGAACGAGACTACTGGATTGCTTCGCAAGTGGGGCCAACTCTTAGAGAAAAGGGCCTGATGTTTGTTGGACTAGATGTAATTGGCGATTATTTAACTGAAATCAACGTTACTAGCCCAACATGTATTCGCGAAATTGATGCAGCATATAATATCAATATTGCGGCAACGTTATTTGACTCAATCGAAACCAAGTTAAATAATAGAACTGTTAACTAAGTTGGAAAATTATACTCGTGCAAAACACCATGGGAACCATAGACAAAGATAACTTTCCTCAGATCAGCCAGTCTGATAAGTTACTCTTTTGTAGTTTTTTGGCAATTGCGTTCCATGGAATGCTGTTCTTTGGTGTCGGATTTAAATTACCTGGTACAAAATCAAATAGTTACGAAAAAACTTTTAACGTTGTACTGGCTCAATTTGAAGCCGAAAAAAAACCGGAAAAAGCCAGCTTTATTGGTCAGGCGAATCAGGAAGGCGGTGGTGATAGTGAGCAATTACTAGCACCTAGCGCAAAAGAAATAGCCCAGTTCGACGACCCTGATCAACAATCTTCGGAACCTGCTCAAGCTCGGGCTTCAATGGAAGAAACTCTTCCTACAATGCCAATAATCACCAGTAATGGCACTCTCGAAACAACTTTTCAATCTAACCAACAAAACCAGAACCACAAGAACTTACCCGATTCTGCCTCGCTAATCGATAAGAGCTACCGCTTAAGTGGGTTGATAGCAAATCTCGATAACCAGAACATTAACCAGGCTTATAAAGGCAGAAAACGCTCTATCTCGGCATCAATACACCGCGATTCAGACGCTCTCTACCTCGATAGCTGGCGCAGAAAAATTGAACGCATAGGTAACTTGAATTACCCGGAGAAAGCCAGATTAAACAAAATATATGGCAACCTCACAATGAAAGTCGCAATCAATAAAAATGGCACGATTAACCAGGTTTCTATTATGGAAAGCTCAGGAACAAAAGCATTAGACGATGCAGCATTGCGTATTGTCCGTCTGGCGGCGCCATTTAGCCCGTTAACAGAAGAAATGGCTAAGGATACTGACATCCTTGAAATTATTCGAATATGGCGATTTCAACCTGACTATCGATTAAAAACAAATTAATCACCAATATCACTTTTTCATACTTGTATTTTTACCCATAAACACCAACAATAGTAATATGTCCCAGTTCCCGAGCCTTAAAAATCACTTATTGATTGCAATGCCATCGTTGCAAGATCTTAATTTTAACCATAGTGTTACTTTGTTATGTGAACATAATGAAGATGGAGCTATGGGAATAGTGATCAATCATCCTTTAGATATTTCTACCCCGGAACTGCTTGAGCACATGGAAATTCCCTGTGTAGACAACCAGAACATTAACCCTGTATTTGCTGGCGGTCCAGTCCAGATTGATCGTGGCTTTGTTATTCACCGAGCAGCTAAATTATGGAAATCAAGCATACAGTTGGATAAAAATATATCGGTTACAACTTCATCCGACATATTACACGCGATAGGTAGGCACGAAGTTGACAACGAGAGTTTTATTGCCCTGGGATATGCTGGCTGGGAGTCAGGTCAGTTAGAGCAGGAAATTCTTGATAATAGCTGGCTCACAGTCCCAGTTGACCCTGATATTATTTTTTCAACCAATATTAATCAACGCTGGCAACGTTCTATGCAGCTTTTAGGTATAAATCCTGATAATCTAAGCAGTTTCACTGGCAATGCATGAGCCCAATAGATGACCCAGATACTAGCATTTGACTTCGGACTTGCCCGCATTGGCGTTGCCATTGGGCAAACAGTTACCCATACGGCTTCGCCGCTGGAAACCCTCAAAGCAAAAGATGGAAAACCAGACTGGGATAAACTGAGTTCACTTCTAACCAAATGGCAACCGGAAAAAGTGCTTGTAGGAGAACCATTCAATATGGATGGAAGTGATCAGGAAATCACCAAAAGAGCACGCAAATTTGCTAATCAGATACATGGTCGCTTTGGTGTCCAGGTTGAAATGATGGACGAACGCCTCTCAAGCGCCGCAGCGCGTGAAGAAATATTTGAGTTTGGTGGTTATAAAAAACTCAAAAAATCACAAATTGATAGTATTGCCGCCGCGTTAATACTCGAGTCCTGGCTCCTCAGCCAGTACTAATGATTTAGTACGGGCACCTCAATGCTTAAATCAATACTCCCTTATGTCGCCAAAGCCATCTCTAGTGATACTCTCCTATTATTCAAGCGAAACTGTTACTGGCGTTTTCGCAAAATAACAAAAAGTCCAAAAGTAGCGAAAGTATTTCTAAAAATTGATGATCCTTATAGTTACCTTCTGGTTAGCGTGCTCCCGAGATTCTTACAAAAATACAAAATGGAAATACGTTTTTATATCCTTAGTCATCTGCCTGAAGAAATGTACCCCTATCAAAACCAATGGCGATGCAATGCATTTAACGATTGTCAAAGGTTAGCAAGACTATACGAGCTCGATTTTCCTGTAGTTGAACCAAAGTTTTGCCAGGAAGAACTTAGCCAATTTAACCATAAACTTGTCCAGCTAAAAGCATCTAAAGAGTCTATCAAAGAGATAACTAAACTGTTTACTCAATTCTGGAACGGACAGCGACCTGATAAGACTTTTAAAAAAGAAGACTTAAAACAAAGTGTGAAACGATTAAACCATCACTACCGCTATTTTCGTAAAATAAATGGCTATCTAAGTGCGTCTATTTTCTTCGAGGGCGAATCATACTGGGGATTAGATAGGCTATACCACCTTGAAAAAAGAATACTTCAGGAATATAAAAACGATTCAGATAAACCGTATTTCAATCGGCAAAATAAAACATCATCCAATATATCTCCTCCTACCGTTAAGCCGCAAGTTCTGACCATGTACTTTTCTATCAGAAGCCCTTACTCATATCTTGGTCTGGAAAAAGCAATATCACTAGCCACCAGGTTCAATTTGGAGCTGGAAGTCAAAGTTGTCCTTCCGATGTTGATGAGAGGGCTAGCCGTGCCAGCCGATAAAAAATGGTATATTTTTCATGATACTAAAAGAGAAGCAAAAGCTGCTAAAATTGAATATGGATTTGTTGCTGATCCATTGGGTCAGGGAGTAAAGAATTGTTACGCGATATTGGAATATGCAAAGGCACAAAACCAGTCGATTAAGTACCTTCAAACATTTGCCCGCCAAATAAATGCCTATGGTGTTCGTAGTGACACTGAAGAAGGCCTTCAAAAAATAGTCGAACATGCAGGATTGAGTTGGCAACAGGCACGTCAATACCTGAACCGGAATGACTGGAAGGAAAGCGTTGAACAAAACATGGCAGAGCTTTCTCAGCTAGGGTTATGGGGAGTTCCCTGTTTTAAATTCAATAACCAGACTGTCTGGGGACAGGATCGCCTCTGGTATATTGAATCGCTAATCAAAAAATGATTAGTTAAACTCAAATGATAAAAATTACCGAGCATTAATTCTGGTTTATTCCTCATCCATAATTGTCACTTTTTTAACTAATACCTGCTTCACAGGCACATCTTCCCAACCAAGCTGTGGCTCAATATGAGTTTGAACACGGCTAATTAAGTCAAGAATTTCAGTTCCTTCAACCACTACTCCAAAAACTGTATATCCCCAGTTTCTGCCAGGATCAAGACTCTCATTATCTTCCATATTAAAATAGAACTGATTAGTCGCAGAGTGAGGCTTAGCCAACCTTGCCATTGCTAAGGTATAAGTTTCGTTCTTCAGCCCATTGCCCGACTCGTTAAAAATGGGTGCTCTTTCTTTGCGCGGATGATAGAGAATGTCATATCCGCCACCCTGGACAACAAAGCCCTCAATGACACGGTGAAAAATGGTACTATCATAACTACCAGCTACAGTGTAAGCCAAAAAATTATTACTGGTAATTGGAGCTTTAATCCGATCAAGCTCAACAACAATAGTTCCTAAAGAAGTTTCTAGTTTAACTTTTGGAAAAAAATTATCGGGCTGTATCCCGCTGGCATCACCTGACAGTTCAGATGAATGTGCACCAAAGCTAAACAATATTGAGATAATTGCTAGCGTTATATTGATGAATTTCATTTTATTATCCTGAAAAATTATTAGTGGTATGGCTCTACATGAATCGAAATATCCGAGACTCCAAACTCCGACACAACCACCATCTCGACCTGATCACAAATCAAATGTGAGTCATGAGTTGACAAATCATGGGCGATGTAAATAACCATATCGACTGATGCAGTACTGCCGATCCAACGAGAACGCACCCTGGAAACTCCTTCAACTCCGTCAACTGTCATGATTATTTTGGTTAACTTGTCAGGCTCTATTGCGTACTCATCGACAAGAACAGGCGCAACCTTCCGAAACAACTCATAAGCTAAATATAAGATCATTGCAGCAACTCCGATAGCCGTTAGCTGATCTAACCAGAGATAGCCCATAGAAGACAATTGCCAGCCAACTATTACCGCAATAGTGGTTAAAACATCTGCAAATGTATGACTTGCATCGGCGTGAAGTATATCTGAATCGAGCCGCCTGGCCCATAATCGTTGCCAGGTGGCAAGGCCAATATTGATACACAGAACAACAAGCATCACAATTATTTCCCAACCGTTGCTACCAATTGTCATCTCTTCTCTTTGTATCGCATGAATAACTAATTCAATTGAGAGAATCACTAGCAATACTGCCAAGCCCAAAACCGCCAGTGTTTCAAACTTGCGATGACCGTAAGGGTGCTCCTTATCTGCAGGTTTACTGGAATGTTTGATCACCGCCCATGCAACAATATTATTTGCTACATCTGTTAATGAGTGCAACGCATCACTTACCACAGCCAGTGAACCTGTACTCAACCCAACGAGGGTTTTGGCAATAAGTACCACTAAGTTAGCGACACCTTCTATGACAATTATATTTTGTACTTTCTTGTCTTTGTCGAAGTCTGACATTGTAATATTCACACTTAATGAGTTAGCCTGGTGACTTATTTTCACCGAAGATATTAAATCGCTTTTGTCAGTTATTGTCTGTTATCTTAACTTATTGCCGCGCTATCAGTCCAAATAGCAAATTCATTT
>CBDUHU010000027.1:0-14050 GCA_965366725.1 uncultured Kangiellaceae bacterium | reverse complement strand
CACTAGATGAGAAAACTTTTACCTATCTAACAGGGTTTGATTTTAATGCTGGAAAATCCCACTTAACTGCCTCCTTTAGCTATTATGATCGAAATGGCATGATGGCATCAGAAAGAGCTTATGCTGCCAGCCACGACTTAAGGAATTTTCCTGGCTTGCCTGAAGCCTTTGTTGGTGATACTCAGTTAGACAATCGTAGTACTTCAACTCCATGGGGAGAATTTAGTTCGGCTTCATTTGGGACTTTCCATTTACAGCCTGATTCAATGTCTGGTTGTGTTGATTCAGCGTTGAATTTGGCGGGAGTTTGTGTCGATGAAGGCAGTACAGGAAGAGATTTAAGGTTTGACAGGGGGACTACTCGTTCACTGGTTTCAGATGTAGATCGTACTAATTTTTATGCATATCTGACTCATGATATGGGTAATAATATCGAGTTTTTTTCTGAAGCGATTTATTATCGAGCGACCGCTAATAGAATCAGGGAACAGACCCATAATTTAACCGCGCAAAGATTCAGGATTGCTGCTGATGCTGCTTATAACCCATTTGGTGAAGAAGTTTCTTTACGACGTTACAGACCAATTGATACAGGACCGAGAAATATCGAAGTAGATGATACCAGCTACAGAGTACTAGCAGGCTTTAATGGTGTTTGGGGGCAATGGGATTGGGAAACGGCAGCATTTTATAGCAAAGCGGAAACCAATGATCTAGCCAGAAATCGAATTAGAGCCAGTGCATTTCAGGCTGCGGTCAATAATACTAACCCATCGCTGGCCTATAATATTTTTACTGGGGCAGATATTAATAATCCGAATACCGGAGACACCACTTTAAATCCGCAAAGTGTCATGGATCAATTCCTGGTTGATGTAAGCAGAGATTCTAAAACCAGTTTGTCACAGATAGATTTCAGCATCAGTAATGGTGGTTTATGGAGCAATTGGGCGGGTGATATTGGTGCTGCATTTGGGATTGAGTTTCGGCATGAAACTTTTGCTGATGATCGTGATCCATTATTAGATGGAAGTGCACCATTTATCGATCAGATAACTGGAGTAGAATTATCTGGTAGTGATGTCTGGGGAAGTAGTCCGACACCCGATTCGAAAGGAAGTCGTGATATTACTTCTGCTTACGCTGAATTTATTATTCCTTTGTTAGATACTGAAACTCAGTATCTTGAAATTCAGGCGGCCGCGCGATATGAGAATTTTTCTGATATTGGTGATGCCCTGAAGCCTAAGTTGGCATTGTTTTATCAACCTCAAGATTGGTTGAGCTTTCGTGCTTCTTATTCCGAAGGATTTAGAGCGCCAGGTCTACCGCAAGTAACTGCTGAAGGTGTACCGCGTTCAAACGGATTGTACGATCCAGTATTAGATGATACTTATGGTATTAATGATGTTCGTAGTGGAACAAAAGATTTAAAGCCTGAGGATGACAAAAACACTTCTTTTGGTATCGTGTTGCAGCCTCTGGAAGACTTAACTATTACTCTTGATGCGTGGCGTATTGAACAAGATGGTCTGGTAGCCATACTCGCAGGATCGTCGCATTTACTTTATGATTCATT
Organism: uncultured Kangiellaceae bacterium; assembly: GCA_965366725.1. Classification (GTDB taxonomy): domain Bacteria; phylum Pseudomonadota; class Gammaproteobacteria; order Enterobacterales; family Kangiellaceae; genus Aliikangiella. Next base: position 12,471 of record CBDUHU010000027.1, on the reverse strand, counting down.
GTTAAGAAGTCAGGGATCGAGTAACCCGGCAGTAATTCGTGATGCAACAACCAACGAAGTTATTCAGATTAACAATAATTACCTGAATCTAGGAGTTAGAGATATTGAAGGTAAGGATTTCAGTGTTGCATATGATTTTGAAACCTCCTTTGGTGAGTGGGGACTGACAATTAATGCGGCTAAGCTAACCAAATTTGAGCAACAACCAGATCCTATCTCTGCAATGTTGCTGGCTGCACAGGCCGCAGGTGACCCTTCGGTACCTGCTGACAGAACCGTTGCAGGTGCTGGCGATCTGATAGAACAAAATGGTCGTCCAGAGTGGCGCGCTCGAGCGGCGTTAGATTGGAAACTGAATCAATGGGGGGCTGGTATTAATACCAGTTATGTTAGTGAAGTGACTGATACCAGTACTACGGCAACAGTAGATGGCGAAGCTCTGACATTACCAGTAGATAGTTTTTCTACTGTTAATGTTTACGCTGATTATCGCTTTCAAGGCGATAATTTTCTCAAAGGAAGCCGAGTGCGTTTGGGGATTAGAAACCTGAATGATAAACAGCCACCATTAGCAGATGAACTGGCACATGGTTATTTTGGTTCATTACATTCGAATAGAGGCCGTTATTTCTATATAAGGGCTTCTAAAGAATTTTAATTGTTGTCAAAAGCAGGAACACGACTCTAATGAGCCTCTTGGTTTGGAAAATTAAATGAAGATTTTTTTACTGGCACTGACATTAGGACTAGTCTGTATTAGTTCATTGACTCATGGTTGTGACTTTGGGGATGTTAAATTTGATAACAGTTTTTCTGGTGCACGCCTTGATAAGTGTAAAAGGACTTATGAAGATCGTTTTTTATTGACCATTAAACCTGAGAATACACCAATTAATAACAGCCCCTGGTATGCTTTTAAGGTTTCTGCTAAACAGCAACAGGTGATTAAAGTTACCTTAAAATATATTGATGGTACTCATCGATATGCGCCGAAGGTAAGTAGTGATGGGTTTAATTGGAAATCTATTCGATACAAAAAGTCACGCAAAAATAATCAGAAAATATCTTTTTTTATTGAGGTTGGGCAAAAGCCTATATGGGTTGCGGGACAGGAAATAATCAATAACGAGCGCTATTTAACCTGGGCTGAGAAATTGATTGAAAAATCTCCATGGGAGTTGTCGGTTATCGGCCAGTCAACAGAACGTCGAAATATTTATCAATTACAAACAAAATCAAGTTCTGATGAATGGCTAGTCATTGTTGGTCGAATGCACCCACCCGAAATAACAGGAGCACTGGCGCTATTTCCATTTGTTAATGAGTTGAGCATAAATCAGCAAATAGGAACTGAATTTCGTCAACGATTTAATATTCTGGTGATCCCTAATCTCAATCCTGATGGTGTTGCCAATGGAAATTGGCGTCATAATTCAAAAGGTGTTGATCTTAATCGTGACTGGGGGAAGTTTACACAAAAAGAAACACAGATTGTTGCAGAACGGTTAAAGCAAATAGATAGTAGCGGAGGGAAAATTGTTTTTGCCGTTGACTTTCATTCAACCAGAAAAAATATATTTTACACTATGCCAGGTAACTACGGTGTTCAACCGGCTAATTTTGTTGATAACTGGCTTTCTCGTTTAGACCGGGAAATGCCAGATTTTAAAGTTGTTAAGCAAGCTGGAAGTAACCCGGATAAAGGGGTTTTTAAACAATATATTGCTGATACCTATGGAGTACATGCGGTTACTTATGAAATGGCTGACAATGAAAGCCGTAACAAAATAATTAAAATAGCGAAAAATGCAGCAGAGACGCTGATGCAGGAATTATTAGCAACACCCAGACAAGAATTAGCAACCCCTGGTAATTGATGCAGATGTTAAAAGTGATAATGTTATGTCTGGCAAGCTTTGTAATAGTGTCATGTACTAGTTTTTCTCACAATACCAGTCATGTTGATATTTTAATAAAATCTGGATTAGTTTACAGCGGAGATAATAAACAGCCTGAAGTGTTAGATATCGCAATCTGTAAACAAGTCATTTGTTTTGTTGGTGAGAATTTATCTAACCATGTAGCTTCAAAAGTAATTGATGCTAAAGGGTATGTTGTCACTCCAGGCTTTATTGACCCTCATACTCATTCGCTTGCGGAATTGATAAGTAAAGATAAGCGAAATAATCTCAATTATCTTACTCAGGGTGTAACCACGGTTATAAATGGAAATGATGGAGAAGGAAGTTTTCAAATTGAAAAGCTTCGTCAGAAATTAAACCTCAATGGTATTGGTACTAATGTTGGGTTATTAGTTGGTCATGGTGCAATTAGACAACAAGTAATGGGGTTGTCTAATAAAGCAGCTAGTAATGAACAGTTAATCGAGATGAGAAACTTATTAACCAAAGCAATGGCTGAAGGGGGTTTAGGTTTCTCAACGGGTTTATACTATGTTCCAGGGCGATACGCTGATACTGAGGAAGTTATTTTCCTTGCTAAAGAAGCGGCCAAATATAATGGCATTTATGATACCCATATTCGCGATGAAAGTACTTTTAACATTGGTTATATTGAATCTATTCGTGAAGTTATTGAAATTGCGCAAAAAGCTCAAATAAGGGCACATATTGCTCATATCAAAGCACTTGGGGTTGATGTCTGGGGACAAAGTCAGCAGGCTATTCAGCTAATTGAACAGGCAAGAAGAAAAGGATTAGAAATAACCGCCGATCAATATCCCTGGCAAGCATCGGGAACCTTCTTACATAATGCAGTGATACCCAGTTGGGTAATGGCAGATTCAACTCAAGCTTTTCATCAAAGACTCAATAGCGATAATTTGCGTGATAGAATAATCGCTGAAATAAATGAAAATATCCGACGCCGTGGTGGTGCCAAGGCATTGCTAATTACTGCATCAAAAGAAAAAATCAGAGTTGGCAAAACCCTTCAGGAATTAGCCGATAAGTATTCAAAGTCAGCAGCAGAGTATGTTATTGAGTTAACTTTACAAGAAGCCGTAAGAGTCGCTTCGTTTAATATGGATAAAGGTGATATTGAGAATTTTATGCGTCAGCCATGGGTAGTTTCTTCTTCTGATGGAACTGATGGTCATCCACGAAAATATGCCAGCTTTCCAAATAAATATCAGCAATATGTTAGCCAGAAAAAAGTAATTTCATTACAAGAGTTTATTCATAGAAGTTCTGCCAAAACCGCAGAAATTTTTAATCTAAAAAAACGCGGCTCAATTAAGCCTGGCTACTTTGCAGATATTAATATCATTGATATTGAAAACTATAAACCAGCGGCGGATTTTTCTCATTGGAATCGATTATCCACGGGAATTACTTATCAGCTGATTAATGGTGAACTAGTTATTTCAAATAGTCGTTATACTGGTGCGCTGGCTGGTACAGTTTTATAACTTTTGGCTGAATATTGCTATTGCGGCTTGCTGGTTTGTATTGTTACTGAGCGGAAGCAATTGCGATACGTTTAGTATTAACAGGCAGTACATTGGATATTTGTACCGCCTGTTAATATTTAATCTAATGCAAATGCTTATTCAGGAAATCTAATGTTCGCTGGTAAAACTCCACTTTATTATCTTCATTAAAAAAACCGTGCCCTTCTTTTTCCTTAAACATCCATTCATAGGGCATATTTCTTTTATCTAGTGCTGCTTTTAACAAATGTGCCTGCTCGGGGGGAACTCGCTCATCCCTTCCTCCATGAACAATAAATACCGGGATCTTTAATTTGTCAATATAGGTTAAAGGTGATTCTTCTTTTAACAGTTTTTCATCATCACCATAAACTTCGGCAGCTTGAGTTGCAACAGAAGCAATTTCAGAATAATCTGCATCATCTTCTTGTTCTACTGAGTCATATACTCCCGCTGCGGCAATACTGCATTTGAATAATTCGGGCTCAACTAGCGGAGCCATAAGCGCTGAATAACCACCAAAACTCCACCCCATTATACAAGCTTTATCATCGAGAATTTCTTTTTGCGAAAGTGCCCATTTTGTACCATCAATGATATCATGCTGAATAAGAGTGCTGAGCTTTCTGTAGGCGATACTTTCATACTCTTTCCCATATCCGCCGGAACCGCGATAGTTCACCTGAAGTACGGCAAAACCATTATTAGCTAACATTTGAGCTGTTTCATCGAAAAGCCAGTCATCTCTGACACCAAATGGACCGCCATGAACATAAGTTACTAGTGGGATTTGTTCCTTAGCGTTAACAGGTAAAGTTAAGTAACCATGAATTACTTTGCCATCGCGAGCGTTAAACTGTATCGGTTTCTTTGCAGCCATTAAGTCTGGGTCAATCCAGCTTTTTCGACTTAACATATAACTCAATGATTGCTTTTCTTTATTATATATATAGTAATCACCAGCATTCTTATCATCCATTACCTGTACAACCATTTCTTTCTTATCTTTAGTTATTGAAGAAATACTGATATGGCTACCTTTAAACACTTTAGTTAGATTGATATGAGTTTTTGAAAATTCATTATTCTTATCAAGATAGTGGTATTCAATACTACCAGGCATGACAGTTATACCCACGATTACACCATCTTCTGGATTTCTGATATATCCCCAGATATCACTGGTTTTATGATGAAATATAGGCGTCAACTTTTTGGTTGCAAAGGTGTATTCATAAAGTACATCAGTTTTATTATCTTGTTGATAGGCTAAATAGAGCTTTGTTCCTGATTTATTTACTGCATGGGGAGTCATCTCTTGAATATTTTTATTATCACTTATCTCAATCCATTCACTATCGCTGTAGAAAAAAGTTTTTTCATTGCCTTTTGCATCTGTGCCATCAGCTGATATAGGAGTTCCTTTTGAGTTATATAGAACTTTCATATTGCCAAATGGAGTTCTGGTAATCAGTCGCTTTTTCGTACTATAAACATTTAGTCTAATGATACGAATTGCAGCATCCATATCGTTATACATACTTCTAGCTTCGATAAGTATATGTTTTGGATCATCCGGTAGCAGGTTTACGATTCTTCCCCAGGAGTCTTCAGGACCTTGATGGCGAGCGGTTGGATTACCTTCTTGCCTTCCCCCCTTGTAACCAAAAGCAATAAGGTTTTTTGAACCATCGATATTTCCCGAATAAATCTGACGGTAACTGGTCGATTGCTCTTGCCACGACTCTTTGATATTCCGGGTATAGACCATTCTCTCGTTATTTACCCAATAGAATTCGTTAACGTGCTGGTTAGGTCCAAACCTGAAAATACCAACCGGCTTGTTTGTATCTCGTTTAATAATGATGAGTACTGTTTCATTACCTTTAGGGACTTTAGCCGCATAGTGCTTACCATCTGGAGAAAGCTTTACAGCTTCATATTCAGCATGTTTGGCAAAAGTCTTTAAGGGCAATGGCTTGGCATTGCTATAACTGGTGATTAATAAAGTGAGGAAGGTCAATAATAATCTAGTTTTCATAATATCCCTTTATATTGTTTAAGTGACACCCACTAATGTCACGCTTCATTGCGACGATATCATATCCGTCTTTTTGGTATTCTGCAAAGCGCACTTGCAGAAATTCAGACAATTGCTGTGGATTAATCGGGTAAAACCTAATCTGGTTGTAGAAATCAGTCAGGTGAGAAAAAGGTAGGCAGTAACTGATCGTTTGATTCAGTAATGGCTCTATGTGGCGGAGCAGTTTGCTGCCATAACCCTGACCATGAAGCTCATTAGCCAGATACATTCCACGTAGTATGCTGACGCCATGAATGCTCTCAACTTTAACTGAACCTTTGATTTGTTTATCCGCTTGCAGGCAAAAGGCTCTTTCATGCTCTCCCCAGCAGCTATGATAGCCAACCTGCTGGTAGAAGCTATCGAGTAGAGGCTTCATTGATGGTGATGCTTCAATTATTTTTAAAGATTGTATTAATCCCACCAGAAAAACCAATATTGGTGGTTAATGATCGCTGAGGCAAGGTTAGCAACATTTTCAACCCCTTGCTCCACCAGGTCAAAGCAATAAAGGTATTGTTGCCAGGCAAGCTGCATTGCTTCCTGTTGATTAGTTGGTGGTTTTTCAACAACAGCCTCAATGACATCATGACTAACACCAATAATTTTGGCGCCATACTTTTCTTCCCAATATTTCCAGATGGCACAATGTACCTCTGCAGGGGGACAGTCGTTCCATCCACCATAATTAAAACAGGCAGGGATCTGCCAGGGTTCAGATATAATCAGCCGGGTACCAATTACTTCTTTTAATTGTTCGCCGGTGGCAATGTCCAGGTTTAGAGTAAAACCTTGCTTGTTAGGTAGTTCATTCTGGTAGATCCCTTCCAAAAGGCGGATGTCATGGCACTCGTCCAGAAGCGCTACCTTACGTTGCTCAAACCAGGCTTCAACGTCAATTGAAAGCGCTTTGTTGGCAATTTCTGCTACCTTAAAAGAAGCAGTTTCTATTTGCTCATTAAGATATTCCCGCTCTTCTTCTGCCCCACAAACGATAAACTTTTCATTATTATTAACAGAACTTAGTGCCATCGAAAGAGAAGCGGGTCCATCGACATTGATAAATTTCACGCTATTTCCAGTTTTTATTTGCTAAAAGGATGAAGCCAGTTTAACAATTTTACTTGAAAATAAAAATATTCCCGGCAGGGTTGTCGATAAGACGAATGATCCCCATCATTCCCCCGTGGCGATTGCAGTGTTAGAATCTTCCACAACTAGATTAATCTTTAATAGAGACTTAACCAATGATCAGAATCGCTACTCGTAAAAGCCCTCTGGCACTGTGGCAAGCAGAGTTTGTCAAAGCAGAACTGGAAAAGAACCATCCTGATTTGCAGGTTGAATTGGTTCCAATGTCTACCAAAGGCGATAAGATATTAGATACTCCGCTAGCTAAAATTGGGGGCAAAGGGCTATTTGTCAAAGAGCTGGAAGTCGCAATGTTAGAAGGTCGTGCAGATATTGCTGTTCATTCCATGAAAGATGTACCCATGGAGTTTCCTCAGGGGCTTGAATTAGCGGTTATTTGCGAGCGGGAAGATCCGTTGGATGCCTTTGTTTCAAACAACTACAGTAGAATTGACGAGCTTCCCCAGGGAGCCATTGTTGGGACTTCGAGTTTAAGACGTCAATGCCAATTAAAGGCGCAACGTCCTGATTTAGACATTAGAGATCTTAGAGGCAATCTGGGAACCCGTTTAGGTAAGCTGGATGAAGGCCAATATGATGCGATTATTTTAGCTGCGGCAGGTTTGATTCGACTGGAAATGCCACATAGAATCGCGCAAAAAATTCCCGCAGATTTTATTTTACCGGCGGGCGGTCAAGGCGCGGTTGGCATTGAGTGCCGTAGTGATGATGAGAAAACCAGGTCGTTGCTTGCTTGTTTAAATCATCAGGAAACTGCATACAGAGTGAAGGCCGAAAGAGCAGTCAATAATCAGCTACAAGGTGGTTGTCAGGTGCCAATTGGTGCTTTTGCCAGAATTGATGAAGAGCAAATGACAATAGATGCACTAGTCGGGGCAATTGACGGTAGTGAAATAATCCAACATCAGATAAGCGGTTCAGTAGAACATGCAGAAAAGCTAGGTGTTGAAATCGCCGAGCAGTTGCTAGCAGATGGAGCCGACAGAATACTTGCAGAAGTAGGAGCACATTAAATTTGATTGGCATCAATATATCAACCAATCAAGTTTCTGTTAAACTGAAATAATCTAATCATCATTATTATTTAACCTGTGAATAAATGTATTGAGCTTGGCTGTAATCAATTGATTGTAACCCGACCAGCTGGACTGGCGGGTTCATTATTTGAAAAATTACACAGGGCAGCACCAGGTATTTTGTTTAAACACCTTCCCTTAATCAGTATCTCGCCACTTGAATATCAACTATCGCATTCAAGTCAGGTTGATGGTGCTATATTTATAAGTCGTAATGCGGTTGAATATTTTTCGGTAGACCTGCTTGGTACTGAAGTAATATTAACGGCCGTTGGTGACAATACTGCCTCTTTATTGGAACAGAATAGTGGTAGAAAGGTCATATATCCGGAACAGATGAACTCAGAAGGGCTGATAAAGCTAGCAGCTTTATATGATATAAAAGGACAGCATTGGCTCATAGTTAAAGGACAGGGTGGCAGAACATTAATTAATGATACCTTATTAGAGCGCGGCGCAATTGTTGATGAAATTGAGGTTTATAAGCGAAAATTGCCTGACTTTTCTATCCAACAGGCATTGAAAGAAGCTCATTGCGATAATACCGGATGGATTATTACAAGTGGTGAGGCGTTAACTAATTTGTACCGAATTTTAGGGCTTGCCAGTTATCCTAAACATAGAGTTAAGGTTATTATTAGTAGTGATCGCCTTGCCCATGAAGCTGATATGAAAGGTTTCGAAATTATTGCCCAATCAGAGGGCGCATCAGAAGCACAACTGGTACAATGTGTTAAAAGACTCGTTGAGTAGAATATTTAAAAGACGGATTCCGGGAAACAGGTAATTATGAGTGATGATAAAAAAGGATCGACTGACAATTCTTCAGATAAGTCCAAAGCCCAAACTGTGGATTCAAATAAGCGGATTAATAAGTCAGAAGGTAGTGCAGAGACGAAAGCTAATGCTCCAAAACCTGAGGTTAACGCTAAAAAACAAAATGAGGAAACAGCCGTCACTCAGAGCACAGCAAAAAAATTAGATAAGCTCCCCCCGCAATCACTAAACAAGGGCAAAGAAGGGGATAATGAATTATTTGGAGCAAAAAAAGCACCCAAATTGTCCACCAGAAAATCTTCATCAAAGCTTATAACCTTTCCCTTAATAGCCAGTTTACTTTCTGTGTTTGCCCTGGTGGCGGTTGGCTGGACTGTTTATGGACAATATCAGCTACAACAGCAGTGGGAATTGTTGCAACAAAGCCTCAAAAATCAAGTAGCCCAGCAGGATCGGTTTTTAGGAAATTATAAAGAATCTATCGAGTCAAGCTTACAACTTGCTCAAGCCAATCAGCGAGCAATCGAACAACAGGCCCGGTTGAGTCAACAGTTGGAACAATTGTTGACAGTAACACAACAAAAAGTCAGAGCACTCTCTGGTCGTCAGAAACAGGATTGGTTATTAGCGGAAGCTGAGTATTTGATCAAGTTAGCGCAACTGAAAATAAGTCTTGAGAAGGATAAAGTAACGGCAATTGCTCTTTTAAAAACAGCCGACCAACGGGTGCTGGAAATTGGCGATAATAGTCTGTTAGAACTGCGTCAACAAATTGCTCAGGATATTGTTGAGCTAGAGTTATCCAGCGTACCTGATGTTAATGGCATCGCAAGCCGGTTACATGCTATCAGTAATAAGATTTTGCAACTGGACTTAATAGCGCTGAAGTTTGAGCCATTACAACGAAATGCCGAACGACCCATTAGCCAGTCAGATGAGTTCAGCTGGTCTGGTTTTTATCGAGATTTTATTGATGATTTCGTCACGATTAAAGATCATAGTGAACCAGCAAAGCCATTGATGACTGTTGAGCAAAGAGCCAATCTTAACGCTAATATACAACTGGCCCTGCAACAGTCTCAAATAGCACTGGTGCGCGGAGAACAGGCGCTCTATCAAATAAACCTGAATAATGCGATTAACTGGATTGGTGAATTTTTTCAACATAATGAACTATCCAGAGTAATTCTGACTGAATTGGCTGAGCTTAGTGAAACACTGATTGATTCTCAGATGCCGGGAGAATTAGTGAGTAAACAGGCAATTCACAGAATTAACCAGCAGCGGCTTTATCAATGGTTGGGAGAAGCGCCAGAAAAATCAACTAAGGCATTGCAAGCTGAGGACGAGGAGAGCCGCTAATGAAATGGAAAATAAGCCTCCTGATTGCAGTTGTTATTGGTGCCTTTGCGGGCTCCTGGATAAAGAATCTGCCAGGTTTTGTTATTATTGCTTATGAGAAAACAACCTATGAAATGCGTTTATGGATAGCGGTGTGTTTTCTATTAATGATCCTGGCTCTATTATTTTTATTGATAGTGGCGGTTCGTTCTGTATTTTCCGGTGCGGGAAGGGTTAAATTCTGGTATGGCGGAAGAAACTGGCGTCGTTCACGAAAACAAACTATCGAAGGAATGTTGGCGTTTACTGAAGGTCGTTGGAAAACATCTGAAGAATCAATGGTAGCGGCAGCAAAATCATCTGACACTAAGTTAATTAATTATCTAATTGCAGCGCAGGCGGCACAACATCAAAATGAAGAAACCCGGCGGGATGCTTATTTGCGCCTTGCCCATCAAGCTGAACCCGCAGCAACTGTTGCAATCGGTTTAACTCAGGCCAGGCTGCAATTAAAACAAGGACAATATGAACAGGCGTTAGCAAGTTTAAATGAGTTAAAAAGTAATAATCCTACCCACCATTATGTGCTCGATTTGTTATGTTGCTTATATGAGAGACTCCAGGACTGGGAACAGATTCTGGCTTTGTTACCTGTGCTGAAAAAACATCGGGTTTTTGATGAGACTGAGTTAATTCGAATTGATCAGGTTTGTGTTGCGGGGTTATTAAAAACTCATGCAAATAGTGGTGATGTAGAAGGATTGCGAGATTGCTGGTCAAAATTATCTGGAGCCCAACGAAAGTCAAAGATTAACAGTGTTGTTTATGCACGTTATCTGATTGAATTTGAGCAGATGGAAGAAGCTGAGGCGGTGCTAAGGCCTATTATTAAAAAACATGCCGATAGTGAAGTTGTAGCACTCTATGGAAATATTGCCACAGTTAATATTGCCAGACAGCTGGGATTCTTAGAAAGTTGGCAACAGGCAAACCCGGATGCGCCATTAGAAGTTCATCTGAGCCTGGCCAAAATTGCTTTTAACAGTCAGCTTTGGGGCAAAGCAAGTCATTATCTGAAAGTGGCATTGCAACAAGACCCAACAATGGAAGCTTACCTGATTATGGCGAAAACGCTGGCGCAGCTGAAAGATCATGATGGCTCAAACCGCTTTTATCAACAAGGGCTAGAGTTTGCCTGTCATTCAAAAAAATTAGGGCATCCTCTTTCATTGCCGAAGGGTGCTGAGGATCTGGTTAGTGCTAACCTGGTACCCAAGTTTTTGAAGTTGGAAAAATAAGTCATTTTATAACGAATTCATGTGGATAAATATTATAGGTTACTAATAAGTTTTTTTACTGCCGAAAGATGACGACGGCTAATTTCCAGTTCTTTGGGTACGCCATTAATGGTAGCAAAAGATTGGCCGTTGTTATCCTTGTGTATGCCTGTGACATACTTTTTGGCAATTAAAGCATTTCGGTGAATTCTTATAAACTGATCAGCAAATTCGTTCTGCAAATCTTTCAGTGTATCTTCAATAATGGTTTCACCGCTGAGGTATTTAACCGTCACATATTTTTGTTCTGCTTGAAAATATAAAATCTCATCAATTGGTATTAATTTGATATTACCACTGATTTTGGCGGTGATATTCTTGCGTCCTTTGGTTGGTTCTTTTACTGCGGCCAGTTGTGCCTGGTTCAGCTGGCTGGCGTGCTCAAGCGAGTCTTTGAGCTTCTCTTTACGTACTGGCTTGAGTAAATAATCAATTGCATGCACTTTGAATGCTTCCAGCGCGTATTCATCATAAGCTGTGGTAAATATAATTGCAGGTGTTTGATCCAGCTTTCCTATGTGTTGAGCCGCCTCGAGTCCATCCATTCCTGGCATTCTTATATCCATTAACAGGATATCCGGCTTTTCCTGTTGCACAGCTTCAATTGCTTCAAGCCCATTATTTGCGGTAATAATGTCACTTACTTGCGGTATTTCCATTAATAATTGTTGTAATCGCTGCCGCGCTAGCGGTTCGTCATCAACAATAAGTACTTTCATTGATTCAATCCTTTAATGATTATGGTAATCACAGCTCACCGGAATTTGCATTTCGAGCTGGTATTTATTAGCTGTAGAAGTTCTTATTAACTGAGCCTTACCTGAGTAAATGACTTCCAGTCTTTGGGATATATTGCTTAATGCCATACCACTACCGCTATGAGTTGATTGTGGAATTTTGGGATTAGAAATAATAATAATCAACAATTTGTCTACTATTTTTGCGTCAATTGTGACACAGCCTCCTTCAGCAATTAATTGAATGCCATGATAAACCGCATTTTCCAGTATTGGTTGAAGTGATAATGGTGGAATCAGTACATTGTCGGTTTGTGGCGCAATATTCTTAACTATTTTCAGACGCTCGCCTAATCTAAGTTTTTCTATTGCCAGATAACGCTCGCTATTTTCAAGTTCCTGCTGAAAAGGGATCAACTCCTGGCGGTTGTCTAATGTTGTGCGAAATAAATCACTTAGATCTTCTATTGCAGCTTCCGCTTTCGCTGGATCAATTCGGGTCAGGCTAGCAATAACA